>JAJYSI010000563.1 GCA_021793635.1 Bacteroidota bacterium | reverse complement strand
ATCTTTCATTTGTCTCATTTAGCCAAAAGAGAAGACTTTAGACAAACCCTTATAACTGCCTCCTCCTGTGATGGATATATTAGCGGTTTTAAAGAAAATAGTTATATGGCGGCAGTATTTTTAATCATTAAATTAAATAGTACAGGAAGGTGAAAGTTGATTAAAGCTGTTATCTTTGACCTGGATAATACATTAGTAGATTTCATGAAAATGAAACGCCTTTCGATAGAAGAAGCCATTCGCGCAATGGTTGATTCGGGACTTCAGATTTCAATCGAAGAATCTAATAAAATTATTGATGAAATTTACAAGGAACAAGGAATTGAATATCAAAAAGTATTTGATGTCTTTTTACAACGTGTATTAAAAAAAGTTGATTACAAAATTCTATCAGCTGGCATAGTTGCATATAGACGGGCAAGGGAAGCGGCACTGATACCTTACCCTCATGTTTATCCTACATTACATCAATTGGTTAAGATGGGAATGAAAATGGGGATAGTCTCAGACGCTCCGACAAAAGAAGCTTGGCTCAGGCTGGCTTACTTAAATTTTCATCACATTTTTGATGCTGTAGTCACATTTGAAGACACTGGTGAAAGGAAACCGCATTCTGCGCCATTTTTGATGATTTTGAAAAAACTAAATGTTGCTCCCGATCAAGCCATAATGGTAGGTGATTGGGCAGAACGTGATATTTTAGGCGCTTCACAAGTTGGGATGAAAACCGCCTTTGCTAAATATGGGGACACGTTTAACACCCAAATACATAATGCTGATTATGAACTTAATGATATTAGCGAACTAATAAAAATTATCCTTAAAGAAAATAACTATTAAACAAAAGTAGTTAAAGAGTAAAATTATTTGATTTGTTGATATTGATATTATTAAATGAATTAGTTATTTTTATATCAAATCTCAACGAGAAAATATGAAAGATCTTTCGATCAAAAAACTTTACTATTCCATCAGCGAAGTAAGTAAAATTACTGAAGTTGAGCAATACGTTCTAAGATATTGGGAAACTGAATTTGAAGAATTAAATCCCCAAAAAAATCGCGCTGGAAATAGAATCTATACTAATAAAGATATTCAGCTAATATTAAAAATTAAAACATTATTACGAGACAAGAAATATACAATTGAAGGCGCGAAGAAAGTACTAGGTACCTTTGAACCTGAGATTACGAATATTGTACAAGAAATAAAGATTGAACAGATCAAGAATACACATACTTTTGTTGAGAATAAAAAAGAAAAACTTAATTCTCCTAAAAAAGATCTCGAAGAAGTAAAGGAAGTTTTAGAATACATACTTTCTAAATTATAATTTAATCGGAACGTGGCGCAGCCCGGTAGCGTACCTGAATGGGGTTCAGGTGGTCGTGGGTTCAAATCCCACCGTTCCGACAATTCTATCGTTTTTTTGAGCACTATTTTTTTACTTAGAAATACCTGGACATGTCTATTTAACAAATTCCTAAAGGACAGCATGTTTAATATTCATTATTCTATCCAACTAATTCTTCAATAACAGTACAAAAAAGAATAGCACCAATCAAACCTAATTTCTCAATACACTTTGAATGCACTCTCAATATACTTTGAATGCACTTCTTATGCCTTCATCTTGTACTCATCGACCTTATTAACTTCTATCTTTTCCATAATCAAACTATAGAAATTCTCTCCTGAGAGCTTAATCAGCAATTAATAATCAAATCATTCATCTGCTTCTAATTTATATCGGACAGGAAAGTCCCTCCTATGTCAAATCGCACTTCAATTTTATTAAAAGAAATTTATTCCGTAATTTTAACCTAACAATTTTAATAAAGAATAAATGAAATTACGACTTAATGCCGATAAACCTAAATGCCATTGTGGAATATTTGGAATATTTGGTACAGACGAAGCAGCTGTAAATACTTATTATGGGCTTCACGCACTTCAGCACCGCGGGCAGGAAGCAAGCGGCATTGTAACACGAGATTTTAACGGAAAAGGAAAACCAATTTTTAATATCCACAAAGGCGAGGGATTGGTATCCGAGGTATTTGCCGACTCCAAAATATTTAAAAATGTTTTAACCGGAAATGCCGCAATAGGTCACAATCGATATTCCACGACTGGTTCATCCGACTCGAGAAAAAATATTCAACCGTTTGTAGTTAATTATCGATTGGGAAATTTAGCAGTTGCTCACAATGGTAACCTAACTAATGCTAAACAACTTCGAGAAGAGCTTGTTGATGAGGGAGCTATTTTTCAAACAACAAGCGACACGGAAGTAATTTTACATTTGATTGCGAGAAGCAGATTAAGTAATCAGGTGGATCAAATTAAAGAAGCCTTATCAAGACTTGAAGGCGCATATTGTTTAACCATCTTAACCAATGATAAATTAATTGCCGCAAGAGATCCATTTGGCTTTCGCCCTCTATCGATAGGAAAATTAAATGGTAATTTTATTGTTGCATCAGAAACCTGTGCCTTTGATATTAATTCTGCAAAGTTTATAAGAGAAGTCAATCCCGGGGAAATAATTGTGATTGATGAAAATGTTAAAAGTGTTGAGGATATCCAATCGTACAACATCTTTGA
>JAJYSI010000562.1 GCA_021793635.1 Bacteroidota bacterium | reverse complement strand
TATCCCAAATCAGGAGAAGCTTTTACTGCCGGGCTTTTACATGACCTAGGTATTTCAATTACCCAGAGGTATTTCAACACAGAGTTTAAAGCCATTTGCGATCTCGTTGATAAGGAACAAATGAGGTACTTGAAAGCGGAAGAACAAATTTTAGGATTAACACATCAAGAGATCGGCAAATTTTTAATCAGCAGATGGAATCTTCCTGAGTTCCTTGGAGACGCGATTTACCACCACCATTGTCCTTCCAAATCTGAAGAAAATAAGGTGCTATCCTCGATTGTTCATCTTGCAGATTATATGACACAAAAGTTTGGAGTAGGATGTTTTTATTGGGACGAAAATATCGAACTTGATGAAAATATTATTCAAATTTTAAATTTCGGAAACGAATCAAACTTAAATAAATTTATTGCTAAGTATGAGGAACCTTTTAAAAATCAAATTGAAACAACAATCTTTTAGTTAAACATTATGATGACATTTACAATGACAGAGCAGAAAAAAAGAGAAAAAACAGAACTGGTATTAAGAAATATTTATAATCTTCCTCCGATTCCTGATGCTATTAAACAAGCCCTTGAAATGCTTGATAGACCGGAACTAAATAGCAATTTGTTGTCAAACATTATTTCGAAAGACCAAGGATTGGTAACCAAAATCCTTACTATCGCAAATTCACCTTTATACGGATTGCAGAGAAAAGTAACTACTGTTGAATTTGCAATTCTAGTGCTTGGGTATAGCGAACTTAGAAATATTATTTCAGTGCTTTCTATCGTTGAAGCGTTTAAGAATAAAACAGATTCCTTTCTGAACCAAAAAGAATTTTGGCTTCATTCTTTTCTTACCGGTTCTGCGGCAAAAAGATTAGCAGAAGATTTTGACTTCCCAAATAGCGGCGAAGCCTTTATCGCCGGGTTCTTGCATGACTTTGGTCTTTCTATAATTCATAGGTTCTTCCACGCAGATTTTATTGAAATCCATAAGCTCGTTAACGAAAAAGAGTTCAACTTCTGGGAAGCTGAGCTGGAAATTCTAGGGATGACTCATCAGCAAATCGGAAATTATTTAGCAGAGAAATGGAATTTCCCCGAAACTCTTTGCGAAGCTATTTTGTTTCATCATAATCCGGAAGAATCTAAACAAAATAAAGTACTAGCTTCAATTGTCCATCTTGCGGATTTTATGACGGAAAGATTACACATCGGTAATTCTTACTGGGATAATAATTTAGTTCTAAGTGATTCGGAAATTGGTGTGTTAAGGTTTAGAGAGCGTGAACAGGTAGATAAGTTTATCGAAAGTTACAGAGAAATATTTATCGAACAGGCTAACGCTGTAAGGTTTTTAAATTGAGAGTAATTAAACAAAATACTTTGGGCTATGAGTCCTTTCATAAGTCATTGCCTAACATGACAAGAAGCGGTATCTCTGGAAGAACTCTTAGGCTAATTCAATATAATCACAGCTCAGGAAAGGAAACAGATAGAAATAAATATTATCTGGCTTTGCAAGCAATTCTTGATTTTGAAGGAAAAATTAAAGAGTTGAATAACCTTACAAGAATAATTGAAGAATTTAATCGGGTTCTAAAAAGTATTATCAATTATCAGGAAGTAGATATTCTAATCTTCGATGATCAGAAAAAAATACTAAAGGGATTTTTGAGTAAAGTATCTTTAAGTGCAAAAAGAATTTTGGGAAAACCGTCTGTACTTGAAACAATTGAAGAAATTTTTAGAACTCAAAAATTTGTTTTGCTTTTAGACCGGGCTTCTACCAGCGGTTCTGAAAATGGGGTTTGTATCTTGCTGCCAGCTATAACCGGATCAAAGGAAAAAATTGTTCTTTCAATTTTGACTAATGTAAAGTTTGCACAGGAAACTCCGATGGAAATTCTTTTAATCCAAACGGCTCTTCAAATTTTGTTATCTAAAAAAGAGCTTTTGGCAAAGCAAGAAGAATTAATCCGAGCGTATGAAAGTCTTCAAGTTTACCAATCAAAACTTGCAAATGATTACAAACTTTCTGCTATAGGCGAACTTACGACCGGTATTGTCGACGAAATTCTTTCTCCTTTGCAAGTAATTATTAGCTATGCAGAGTTTCTAAAAAAAGATAATCCTCATTCTGATAATAAAATTGTAGATATCATTCAACTTCAAGTTAAAAAGGTCGAAAAAGTTATTGACCGTTTAGTACAATTTGCAAATACTGGGGATATTAAATCAAAGATTCAGTCTTGCGATGTTAATAAGCAAATTACGGAGTTTTATGACGTGGTTATCTCATCCATAAATAATAATAATTACGAATGCATCTTAGACTTAGATGAGAAAATTCCTTCTATGCTTAGCCATCCGAACGTAATAAATCAGATACTGACAAATTTGTTTTCATTTATAGTTAACGATGAAAACAAACCGGGCGGCTTTCTTATTCAAACAAGATTTCAAAATGAAAATATAGTATTAAAATTCCATTCTACAGATAATCTGAACGACATAAAAGATGAAAACTTAAAATCTGCTAAACACTTAAATCTGAAATTGGTAAAAAATTTGATGGATCAGCATCAAGGTGAAATAAGAATTGAATCTGATGCTA
>JAJYSI010000561.1 GCA_021793635.1 Bacteroidota bacterium | reverse complement strand
CCGTGTTAGTACATTGCCGGTTAAGTTAAAGAAGGTGAAGATTCGCAAACGCTATCTCAATTATCTGGTTTTTTCTACTCCTGAGGAAGATTTAATAATTAGAAAGCGTTCTAAAAAAGGGATTTGGCAAAATTTATATGAATTTCCGTTGATTGAGTCTACGCGCATCATGAGTGCGAAAACTTTGAGCGATACTGAGGAGATGAAGGCGATTGAATATATAATGGAAAAAACACCGGTTGCTTTTTATTCAAAGGAGAAAAAACATCAGTTAACGCACCAGATATTATATATTAAGTTCTGGCTGATTTCTGTATCTCAAGAAGATGCCCTCAAAATGGCTGCCGATAAAGGATATAAAATAGTTTCTAATGAAATGATTCATGATTTTCCTGTGCCGGTAGTCATACAAAATTTTTTAGAAGACTTTATATGAACGATATCTAATCATAATTTTGTAAATTTATCGAGTTAATGTAGTTTTGATGCAAAATAAAGAAAGACAATTGCTATGGCGTCACAAGGCACACTAAATAAAGTAATGTTAATCGGGCATACCGGTGATGATGTAAAATTGCATTATTTTGATAATGGTAACTGTGTAGGTAACTTTCCTCTGGCGACAAATGAAAGCTATATCAATAAAAAGACGGGAGAGCAAGTTGTAAATACAGAGTGGCACAATATTGTCGTGCGGAATAAAGGCGCCGAGATCTGTGAGAAATATCTTAAAAAAGGCGATAAAGTATATATTGAAGGTCGCATAAGAACGAGAAAATATCAAGACAATGCGACGGGGCAGGATCGTTATATAACAGAGATTATAGCTTTGGATTTTACGTTTCTGACGCCCAAGAATAAAAGTGAGTTTCAACAAGGAGGTACAGCTACAAATACCCCCTCGCAGAGATCCACTCCCTCAACAGAAAACACCGGTAGTGCGATAGAAGAGGAGGATGAAGATGATTTGCCATTTTAATTTAAGTTCAAAGTATTGGATCCGGAGCCCCCAAGTTTATTGTTGATAATGATGAGTTATTCTGAAATTGCAGGAATAATTGTTCTCATCTTTCTTTTATTTTGTTCGGCTTTAATGTCTGGTTCAGAGGTAGCTCTATTTTCTTTAAAAGCTACAGATTTTCCCGAGTCGGAAGAAGACTATACGCGACGACAAAATTTGCTTTTACGGTTACTGAAAAAGCCGCAACGTCTATTGGCTACAATTTTGGTGGCTAATACCTTTGTGAATATTGCAATCATTCTATTATTAGACAGTCTTTCAGACGAGCTATTTGAGCATATAGACACGGTTATATTCGGAGTTAATATTCAATTTATCTTAAAAGTTGTAGTTGCTACCTTTTTTCTTGTTCTTTTTGGCGAAATTCTTCCCAAGATATATGCCAATCGAAAAAATGTGCAGTTTGCCAATTTTATGGCGGTGCCATTAAACTTTCTCAATAGTTTGTTGAGTGTTTTTAACTATCCTATGCGAGCGCTTACAAAAAGTATCCAAAATAGATTGGGCGACCAAAAAAGTAAGGTCAATGTCGATCAGCTTTCGTGGGCTTTAGATTTAACCGAAGAGGGAGAGACTTCTGATGAAGAGCAAGAGATCTTGCAAAGTATTGTGCTCTTTGGAAATATCGATACCAAGCAAGTAATGCAGCCTAGAACTGATATTTTTGCGGTTGAGATAAATGAGGATTTCGAGACAATACTACCAAAGATTGTTGAGCACGGATATTCTCGAATCCCCGTGTTTGAAGAGAGTTTAGATAATATAAAAGGGATATTATATGCTAAAGATTTGTTGCCTTATAAGAACCAGAGCCATTTAAAATGGCAAGATATTCTTCGTGAACCTTATTTTGTGCCTGAAAATAAGAAATTGGATGACCTTCTCAGTGAGTTTAAGTCAAAGAAAATGCATTTGGCTATTGTAGTTGATGAATATGGTGGGACTAGCGGACTTATTTCAATGGAAGATATTATTGAAGAAATTGTAGGAGAGATTAGTGACGAGTTTGATGAAGAGGATTTTGTTTTTTCAAAATTAGATAAAGATACCTTCGTATTTGAAGGAAAAACACCTTTAGTAGATTTTTATAAAATTGTCGATCTTGAAGATTCTGCGAGTTTTGAAGAAGCAAAAGGGGATTCAGAGACTATTGCAGGATTTTTATTAGAGATTTCCGGTGATTTCCCAAAGCAAGGAGAAGAGATCCGCTTTGAGAATTTTGTTTTCACAATAGAATCCGTAGATACGAAGCGGATTAAACAAGTAAAATTTCATCGAGATTGAAGCAATTTCTTATCATTTTTTTCTTATCATCATTGACTTTGGGGTGTTCGCAGCGCGATACTAACCCTAAGCCAAAAGCCTATTTGTCTCTCAATTTTCCACCGCAGCATTATAAGACTATTAAAAATTGCAATTATAAATTTAAGATTAATCAAATCTCCAAAATAAGCCAGCCCTTCAAAAAGGAACCTTGCCAAATAAACATAGATTATAAAAACATGAAAGGTGTAATTTATATCACCTATAAACCGGTGATTAATAACCTTGAAGAGTTGATTAAAGATGCACAGCAACTGCCTCTCGAGCACA
>JAJYSI010000560.1 GCA_021793635.1 Bacteroidota bacterium | reverse complement strand
ACAATTCTTTTTTCAGTCTTTGTTGGCTGTCATAATCACCGTAATTTTGGTAGCGATAGGGTAAATAACAAAAGTAAGGGTATAACCTGAACGCTGTCTATCCATGAGTTTTTATTTCCTGGTCAACGATTTCTGAAGCCGTACATAACTTTTGTCCGAAACTGATGAATTCATCCAGAAAATCCTTGGTGTTTTGCTCAAATTCCGAATGTAAAGGTTGGTTGTTTTGATCAAATAGTTCGTGAATTTTAGCGGCCATCAATCGAATGGGAATAGGGTATCCGCCTAAAGCGAGTACCAAAGATTGCAGTTGCATTGACGCGTGAACGCCGCCCAGTTTTCCGGCTGAGGCAGTGGCCACACCAATCGGTTTCCGACTGAACTCCGGCCAGTAATATTCGCTGAAACTTTTTAAGGTGGAACTATAGGATTGGTGGTATTCCGGGCTGACAAAAATCATCGCATCAGAATGGTTTAAACAGTTTTTAATTTGGTCGATATCCGATGAGTCAGGAACCGGGGTGCCAAAGGCCGGGATGTCCATTTTTTGTAGATCCAGTAAACGAACATTGACCCCTCTTTGTTCCAATCTTTGATTTAAAAAATGAGCCAGTCGGTGAGTTTGTCGCGCTTCTCTTATAGAAGCTAAAATAATTAAAACATTCATAACATTTGTTTTTATAGATTAGGATTGAGTCATTCAATCAGTCCAATATAAAATGCAATCAGAAAAGTTAAGGGCTTTTCTTTTTGGTATTATTGATTAAATGATAGTTGAAATTTATATCGGGTTGTAATTTTTCTTTCATTTTAGGTTCGTTATGCAAAAGTAGGTTTCAGACCACCCACAGAAATTGACATAAGTCACATAATGAGGGATTAGTAAATTCGAACAAAATCTTTGTGTCGCAACAACGTGCCTTTGCTTTTAATTCTGCCTTCATAATTCGCCACAACTTCACTCCATTCTTTTTTTGTTTGCGAATCATTGTGTTTAAGAAAGCTATCGTAAAGCCTTTCATCTTTCCATAGGGCATAATTTAGAAACTCATCCTTTTCTGCATTTATATAGAAGGTGTTGGTAATCAAACCATCTATCTGGTGTGCTTTTTCTCCGACTAAATCTAAAAACTCTTCGGCTTGCCCTTTTTGTTTGAAATATTGTTTGACAAATACAATGAGTCCGGTGTCTGATAGCTTGCCTTGCCCCGTATAGGTTTTGTATGGAAAGTAAATATTCCCCCAGGTACGTTTGATATCCAAACCCGCAAGCAATTCCTTTTGACGTTCTTCCGGATCGTTGGCTTGATAATAGTCAATCGCCGCTTTATCTTTCCATTGCGAAAAATGTGTAATACGCTTTCCATCCGTATTTAAAAAACAGGAATAGGACTTCATTCCTCTAGCGGAATGATGAGTCGAACCATATTTTTTAAAGACCTTATCGATACGTTTCAGGGTTTTGTTTCGGGTTTTTTCATCCGGAACTTCCCATTGGGTTTGGATAACAGCTGATGAGGTTTTTAAATTCCCCTTGGGCAGTGTCTTTTCTACAGTAAAATTCATAATCATTTATTTTAGTTATCTTTAAGCGAATATACCAGCAATACTTTACTTTTTAAAGTAGTTACACGAATGTATACTAATAACAAAAATTAAAGCTAAATTGATAATCAGTTAGTTATGGAGTCGAAAAAAATCAAAAAAACTAAAAACAATAAAAAGATTAAGCCGCTTCACTGTCCGGTAACCGAGGCTGTCAATTTATTGAAAGGGCGGTGGCGACTGCCAATCATTTATTCGTTAATGGACGGCAAAAAAAGGTTTAAGGAATTAGAACGCTCCATTACCGGAATAAACACCCGAATGTTGGTCAAGGAATTAAAAGCCCTTCAAAATGAACAGTTTATTACCCGAAAAGCGTACCCAACCGTCCCGCCCAAAGTGGAATACGCTTTGACGGAAAAAGGCGAGTCATTAGATACGGTGATTGACGCTATTAAAAGTTGGTCGCTTGAGCACTTAAGAGATTAGAATTTTACTTATTCTTCCTCAATTTTCGCTTTCATCGTTCGGAGCTTTTTTTGCGTTTGACGTGCTATTTTTGGTTTTAAAGGAAGGTTTAACGACCTGATTAAGAGGTTTTAAGTGGGGTGATGATGGGCGTAGAGGCAGTGATTTATTGTTCAGCATATTCCTTATAACGACTCAAAAGATAACCCCATCCCTGTTCAGAATTAAGGGCTTTAGCATAGGATAAGTAATCCTCTCCGTGATTTTTAAATTCCGAATGCCTTAATTGAAGACGGGTTTCAGAAGGTGAAATTGAGTCGAATGTGAGGCTGACCAGACTGGCCTTTTTCGGATTGGGTATTGGGTCGCGAGTGGGACCAATTTGCCATTTAAACTGGAGGCGTTCATTTTTTTGAAAGTCCGTGACAGTTCCCCAATCGATACGAAATCCATTCGGGCCAATCTCCGTGCAAAAACCCTTGACTTCTGGGGTTATAAAAATTTCTTTCAGGGCATCACCAGACCAGGTATAGGCCTTTGGCCACCAATACTTAAATTCATCGACAAATTTTTTAAAAGCTTGTTCTTTAGAAAGGTTATGTTGGATTTCTTTT
>JAJYSI010000559.1 GCA_021793635.1 Bacteroidota bacterium | reverse complement strand
GATGACCCATCGGTTTGTTTGCATTGATCTTATTTTCGAAAGACAATCGGCATGTGATATTCTACAGCTACGGGGGTGCCGTCTAATTTAGCCGGTTTAAACTTTGGTAACTTTTGGAAGACGCGTCGTGTCTCCTCTTCTATTTCTGGCAGATCGGCTTGGACGACGATGTCCTTAACCTCACCGTTTTCATCGATTGTAAACTTGGATTTAATTTTATATACGCTTTTGTCTTTCTTTGAATTTGCTACGATATCGACATTAAAGTTGCTATTGACCAACCTTTGAACGCCGTTAGAAAGGGCTGATTTTCGTTCCTTTTCATTTTTAAAGTCAGGTGCATCTAAAAACTCCGGGGAGGTGTCAATGTCTGAAAGTGAGTAGGCTTCAGAGTCTTCTTGGGTAGCCTCTTTGGCTGTTTTTTGAGTTAATGGTTTTTCTTGACTTTGAACGAGGTTTGTACTCGAAACATAAAAGATCATAAGTAATAGGACGGGTAACAAACTCACATATTTGAGTTTGGCAAGACGATGAGATGATTGTTTGTAAAGCATCATAATTCGGGTTTTTAGTTGGTTTTGGGTTAGAAATGAATTTGTAAAAGAAAGTTGTTCGGTTTGAAAATTGACGTTTAAAAGACTGTTGACGTAATCTTTTTTAGATTTTGCCCGGGTCACTTGTCGGTCTACGGCAAACTCGTGAATTTCTGAAAGATCTCGGTGCATGAGCAATAGGAAAGGATTAAACCAAAAGAGCATGCGTAAAGTTTCATAATAGCAAAGATCCCAACTGTGTTTTTGGCGAATATGTTCTTGCTCGTGCAGTAAAACCTGATTTAAGGAATTACTGTCCAGTTTTTCCCCAATAAAAGCTATTCCCCAAAAACTAAAAGCACCTTCGGTGTCAGGTAACCAAATGATTTTGGAACCGGAATCCTCCTGTAATCGTCCCATTTTTTTGAGGCGTTGAATTTTTAAAATCTTATAGAGAAATAAAATTCCACTAATAAGTACGCCTACTCCATAAATCCCTATAAGCAGATGTATTGTGCTCATTCCTGAAGCGGCTTCTTCCATAGGCGCCGAAGAATTTGTAATCCAAAGAGAAGGCAGATTTACGGGCGTTGGAACAACAGACGCCACTCCTCTGAGTTGTTCAATTTTAAGAAAAGGAAGTAAGGCTGCGAGAAGGGGCGTTATCAACAGATAAATTCTATTTAGAAGGAAAAAGGTTTCCTTTCTTAAAAGCCAGTGATAGAGCCCCCAAAAAATACCGGTAAATACGATAAAGTGAATACAATAAATCATGATTCTTGGTTTTTGTTGATTTCGTTCATAATGTCTTCAAGATCGTGAACGCTCAGGTCTTTTTTCTTGATAAAAAAGGAGACCATGTTTCTCAGCGAACCCTCAAAATACTTGTCTTTGACCTTGGATACCGTAAATTGTGTATAAGCTTCCTTGCTGATAATGGGGAAATAAATGTGACCCCGACCTTCTTTGCGGTAATTCACAAAACCTTTATCGACCAAAATCCGGACGATGGTAGAGACGGTATTATAGGCCGGTTTAGGGGTTGTCATTTCTTTTATCAATCCTGCTACATTGGCTTCTTCTAATTGCCAGAGCAGTTGCATGATTTCTTCTTCGGCTTGCGTGAGCGTTTTCATATAAATGTCTTCAACGTTGATTTACAGATACAAATGTAACTAAATATTTAGTTTAAACTAATGTTTTAGTTATAAGTTTTTATTAATAGCTGTTTTCTTGAGGCGAAAATGTTTTGAATGAATTACTCTAAAAATAGTTTAAACTTTTGCCCTTTGGCATGATATATTATGAAAACTCCTTATATTAAGGGATTATAACTTGAACCAACCTTTATATCATAAGAAGATTATATCATGAAAACTTTTCAATTAGGCCAAGATAAGGCAACAGGAGAAATCGTAGACGTAAAAAGCGTCTCTTCGGGGTTAGATTGTAATTGTGTCTGCCCGAGTTGTGGCGATGATTTAGTCGCTGTGCAAGGTGAACAACGCCGATGGTATTTTAGGCATTATGAAAAACACGATTGCGAGCGAGGTTATCACAAGGGTTTGAGAGTTTTAGCGCTCCAAATTCTTCGAGATAATAATTATTTTTACATTCCAAAATATGGTAGGTTGAGTTATAAAAACATAGAGATTCGCCGTCCGTTTTCTGATTTGCCTTTGACTTCTGACGTCGTTTTAGACACCAAATATTTCCCTGTTAATCTACAGTTTAAAATGACCGATGAGGAAGAAGTTGGGGGTTATCCCGGATTTGAGAAAGCTGAGATTAATCTGGTTGAAATAGATTTAACGGATTATGTATATACGACAAAAGAACATTTTGAGAGTTATCTCTTAAATAATATAGATAATAAACACATTTGGTCTTGGCAAGAAGGGCAGCGGGGTGAAGCCTTACAACGTATAACCGCAAAAGAAAACCGACCTTGGGTATTGGGAATTCTCGGGGCAGGTCTGGCTTATGCACTATATAGATTTTTAAGGTCTGAAGATTAAATAGACCGGGTGTTGAGGTAGAAGAAGACGTGTTTTGTCTTAGGAAAGGTCGTTTTCGATTAAAGTAAATTCTAACTCTGC
>JAJYSI010000558.1 GCA_021793635.1 Bacteroidota bacterium | reverse complement strand
TCTTGGTTTTAGTAAACCTATTTCGAATTTTAACTAATAGTTCTTTATCTTAAATTGAATATAGATTATTGATAAATAATTTATGAATGAAGAAAAAAAGAAATTACTTAATAGCCTGGTTATTCCGTCTATCTTTGTTTTTATTCTATTTGTCATAGAATTCTATCAAAAAGTATCGGGATCCAGCCTGGTGATTTACGGTTTATACCCGCGTAAAATATCCGGACTAATAGGAATATTAGCCGCTCCATTATTGCACGTAAGTTATGCTCATTTAATTTCCAATTCAATTCCTCTTCTACTTGTCGGAGTAGGGGTCTCATATTTTTATCCGGCTTCTGCGAATAAAATCTTTATTAGTATATATTTAATTCCTGGAGTTTTCGTTTGGTTTACGGGCAGACCCGCTTACCACGTTGGAGCGAGCGGAATAGATTATGGCTTAGTAACATTTTTGTTTTTTAGCGGATTGATCCGGCGTGACACCCGTTCTATTGCGCTTGCACTTATCGTAACTCTTCTTTATGGCAGTTTAATCTGGGGAATATTTCCTCAAAATGACGGCATCTCATGGGAATATCATCTTTTCGGCTCGCTTACAGGGATATTCTGTGCAATCATCTTTAGAAAATCCGACGCCTATAAAAAATATGATTGGGAAGATGAAGAAGAAACCGATGAGGTTAATTAAATTTCAGTAACTATTATTAATGTTTTATGGTTAATTTTCTTCCTTTAGGCGGTGCAGGTGAAATTGGTGCAAGCTGTTTTTATCTAAATATTGATGGGACCGGAATTATACTCGATTGCGGAATGCACCCACTGAAATCAGGCTTGGATGCATTACCCAGATTTGATCTGATTAAGGATTTACCGGTTGATTATGTTTTAATTTCTCATGCACATCAAGATCACCTAAGCGCCCTTCCCTTTCTGGTTCAACGGCACCCGTACGTAATAATTATTTCAACACCGCAAACACGCGCTCTCGCCGAACTTACACTTCATAATTCGGTTTCAATTCTTAAAGAGCAGCTATCCGGAGAAGAACAGAACGGCTCACCGGCAAAACAGATAAAAATTTATTCTCATGAAGAAATTGATCTCTTAATTAAGTCAATTGAATATAAAGCATACGGAGAAAATTTTATTTTAAAAGGTTACAACCATCAAGGTAAAATTCCTATAATTGCTACCTTAATCGATGCAGGGCATATACTTGGTTCGGCGGCGATTCTACTCGAGTATAATGGAAAGAAAATTATTTATACGGGCGACATAAAATTAAGCAATCAGGCTGTTACTCCCGGCTCCGCAATTCCTTCAAATAAAATTGACACATTAATATTAGAAACTACTTACGGAAGCACAGATTCATCTCTAATCCCCAATTGGAATGATGAAGCGCTTAGGTTGGCTTTATCCATAAATAGGGTTTTAATTTCGGGAGGATCGGTTTTGATTCCGGTCTTTTCACTCGGCAAGATGCAAGAAATGATAACTGTAGTTTGGAATTTGATAAAGGCAGGAAAAATATTATTGACGGATATATACACCGGGGGAATTGCAAGCAAAATTAGCAGGGTATATGATTACAACCGGTATGTTGTAAATAGAATTGGGCCTGAGTTTGAGATATCTTCGATACCGGTAAAAAACTTTTATGAAGTAACTCAACCGGAAGACTTCTTCAAAAACCCATGCATTATTTTTGCCGCAAGCGGTATGATGATTGAGGGAACCGCTTCATTCAAGCTCGCACAGCAATGGTTAAAACATGAACACTCGGCTATTTTCACAGTAGGATTTATGGAAGAAAGCGCTCCCGGTTTTAGAATTGCAAGAGCAAGGCACGGCGATAAGATTAGGTTGAATGATTTTTCTGATGAAAGCGAAGTTAAATGCGAGATAAATAATTTCCGTTTTCCATCTCACTCAACCCGCGAAGAATTGTTGGAAATAGTTAAGCGCGTTAAACCGGCGAAGGTAGTATTAGTTCACGGAAGTCAAGAAGCTATAGATTGGATTGGAGCGGCAATTTTAATAAATTTCAAGGGAATTAAAGTCTTCCAGGCTGAACTAGGTAAAGAGATAATATTGGAAAAGAATGAAGAATAATCATATCTGTCCAAAATAAAATTTCATATAACATCCCAGCCCATAGCGCGGCAAGCCGCAATTTTGAATTATGAATGTTGAATTTTGAATGAAACGCAATGAAATTTATCATAAGAATATCTTGACATAAAAAACAAAGATTAAAATGGCAATACTATAGGTGTCTACTTAATATTAAAAGTAAATAGTGATCATTTGTTGAAATCGATTAAAAGTTATCATAGCAGCCCACGAATTTATTCGTGGGGAATAACTGAAAGAAATATCTTTTAACCGATTCATCGGTTTCTCAATTGCCGTTTTTATAATTATATAAATTATTGTTCATATATAAATTTTTATTTGAATATGGTATCGTCTATTAATGTTTCGCCCCTCTGGGGCTCTTAGGTATTTTTTGGGATAATTATTTCTACTAATGTATCGCCCCTCCGGGGCTTCTTTGATATAATAATAAATTATGATGCAATTTGATAATCACAATTCATTATGCAAAACACAAATTACAAAACATGAATATGCTCTCATAATAGT
>JAJYSI010000557.1 GCA_021793635.1 Bacteroidota bacterium | reverse complement strand
TTTTCAATTTTCAATAACAGACCATCTAAACGATGTATGAATCTGGCTTCTTCATTCTTATTGAAATACGACAATATCATTCCTCGTATTTCATTCGCTGAGTTTAATTCTAATCTTTGCATTTTGTTGTCTCCTTATTTTTTGCAAAGATACATCTTTTATACGTAATTATGTATGACGTTTATTATAAATGAAAACCTGTAATAAGAGTTTTGCTTTCGCGTCTTACATCAGACCAAATAACTTTCCATTGAAGTACCTCTGCTAAGTCCATCATTATGTTTGCACTATCAGTTTTGGGAAAGGTAAACTTTAAGATTCCTGCGCGTTCTGTCGCGGCAAGTTCAACTAAAATACCGTGCGGAAGCTTCACCGAATAATACCCTGCTTTACTACTTCATCTTTGTGAGAAAAAGGAACGCAATAGCCTGAGTCAGGATCCTGGTAGTAACTGATATCTTCGCTTGTTGATTTTTTTTCGACTGTGCCGGGGACAAATTTCATCTTACCAACAGAAGGCATGATCAGAAAATCCCCGAGATCAGGAATCCCGGTTCCGCTTAAATGCTGCATACTAAAACCAATTAATACACTATCGTCATATTCATAACCTGATGCTGTAGCCCAGCTTCGTCTATCCGTATCGGGACCTAATTGAACCATTCCATGGGGAGCAACCGGACCGGGGTATACATTACCCTCTCCTTCGGTTCCTATAAGCGGATGGATATAATCTACGAGATTTTCGTCCTTGTTTTGGGCATAAATAAAGGTGTTAATTAATAGGATCAATGCTGAAATAAAGGCAAGTAAAATAACTGAATTTTTAGCTTTCATACTTCACACCTTCGAATTAAAAATTAATTTTGAACGGAAATGTATAATATTTCAATTTGTTTGCTAAAAATAAGTATTAAAAAATTATAATCAAGCGCGATACATATTGTATTTCTTCGTTAGTAATACTTGTAAAATAATAATTAGCTCTTAAAATTTTCCTTATACTGCAATTTCATTATCCAAAGAAATATCTTCGATATCGCATGAAGGAAGAATAAGGAACAACACACAAATAATACTGAATTCGATTGTTAGTATTCTAAGAACTTTCATTTAATATATTCTCCTGCCTGCTATATTCTGTCTCCATTAAAATTCTAGCAACTTTCAAATTGGACCCGTACTCGTATGTGCAGGTTTAACCTTACTTCAAAAGAATTAATTTCTTAGTAGTAACAAAATCACCTGCATGTAATCTGTAAAAATAAACTCCGCTTGCAAAACGGATTGCATTCCATTGATATTTATGACTGCCTTCGGGAAGATTTGCATTCACGATTGTTGCGACTTCATTACCAAGTACATCGTAAATCTTCAATGTTATAAATCCGGGATTAACAATTCGAAATTCAAAATTGGTCATAGGATTAAACGGATTCGGAAAATTTTGTTCCAGAAAAAAGTCTGGAGGTCTAATATTTTTTATCTGTTTGACTTCAGTAATATTTCCCTTATTAAAATCTTTTGGATCAATGGTCCCTTTTGAGGCTATGAATTCAGTAACAACTTGGAATTCTGTAGAATCGTTGTATGTATAAACCTCGCTTACCGGAATGCTGAAAGGCGGATTCGTAATTGCTAATACAAAAAATTCATTAGCTGTTACACTGTAAGTTTTAGCCGGATCCAATGAACTGTTGTTAATATTTATTGCTGTAACTTTTTGTCCGGTCGGTTTAGTCAAATCTAATGAGTAGCTCATTCCCGAAACTTGCGGCAGCAATTCGTCATTACTTAAAACTTGAGAAAGAGCAGATTCCAGCCCGGTCCATAAATCAGCTCCTGTTATTTTGAATTTTACTATTCTATAACCAAGCCCATTTACTTCATTAAATCCATAACCCAGCATCCGGAAAACATCAATCGCAACAATTGGACCTTTGAAAATTTTTTGAGCAGTTGATCCCCCGACTTCAATGGCTATATCAGTATTTGTTTTCCACCGGAAAGCATCGGCCACCAAATTCCCATGCGCCATAATATTTATTGAAAAAGATGTCACCGATAAAACTATCTCCGGCATGCAGGACGAGAACATTTTGATCGGTCATTTTTGTCATACCAATTAATGTCGCTGCGCGGGCAATTCCGCCACGAGTGCCATCCAAATTTTCTGTCCTTGGAGCTAACGGTGCTAAACAAGAATGAGTATCGTTGAAGTGAAGTATAGTCAAGGTATCAATCTGAGCGTAAGCCGAAAAGTAAAATGCAAAATAAATTACGATTGTTAGTATCATTAAAAATTTTTTCATTTTAGTCACCTTTTTATTTAATAATTACAATGAAATAATAAAACATCCTATCATCCATCCTGTCAAAAAGATGTCAAATGATTGTTAAAAATTCGTCTTTGAATAAGGGCTTGGTTGAACTGAGCAATAAAAATTAATACACCGCTATATTGCTGTTTAAACCGATTTAAAAACCACTTCAGAGAGAATTAATGTGTGGTAGACTAAAGAATCTTATCAAGAAAATATTCACGCAGGTTATTTTAAAATTATTTGACATTTTTTTGACAAATGAGAATTATTAATTCTATAACATAGAGTAGAATTTTATTTGACTTATCGTTTTAATATGTAATTGTAG
>JAJYSI010000029.1 GCA_021793635.1 Bacteroidota bacterium | reverse complement strand
TTTACTGAGAAGAATTGTATCAATATCCATTTCCTCAAGCTGTTTTCCTTTATAAAAAATCTTTTTCCTCTTTATTGCCGGAAGCCCATCGAGCAATTTTTCAGTATCTTTTCTACCATGAGTCTCTACAAAACCGACATAGACATCAATCTGATTCTTTGCTAATTCATGACCTTCCATCAGCATACGAAAAGTTTTCCCCACTCCAGCAGCAAGACCCAAATAGACTTTAAGCCTTCCTCTTTGGGAGTCTTTAATCATCTCAAGAAATTTTCCGACTGAAGACGGTAAGGAAATTTCAGATTCCATTTAATTCTTCTTAATTATCTGTAATTAATTTACAACATTTAACGGAAGTTTTCATTTATTTAATTCAGCCAGCTTATCTAATGACAAATTCAGTTCCAATACGTTTACATGCGCTGGACCAAGTACCGGCTCTTTAATCTTTTCATCAACAACTTTTTCTATTAAAGCCTGGTTAATCTTTCTTGCTTTGGCAATTCTTGGAATTTGAATAAGAGCTGCTTGCGGAGAAATATCCGGATCAATACCGCTTGCTGAAGATGTAACAATATCGGAAGGAATTTCCGATTTGGTTATACCCGGGTTTTCGACCATAAATGTGTTTATGCGTTGTTCAACAGTATTTAGGAAAACAGGATTAGTCGGGCCTAAATTTGTAGGGGCTGCATTTATGGGATTATAATTACATGCCGATGGTCTTCCCCAAAAATATTTTGCTTCGGTAAAACTCTGACCAATATTTCTGTATCCAACGACATTACCGTTTTCAATAATTGGAAGACCATTTGCTTGTTGAGGAAGCAGCAGACCAATTGACCAGATAAATAGCGGATAAATAACGCCAAAGCATATTATTGTTGAAAAGAGTAAAACTAAATTTGTTCTTAATGATTTCATTATATAATCTTTCATTTTTTAATTGTAAAGTCTTTTCATTATTTGAAAAAAAGGCTAACAATCATGTCAATTGCTTTTATGCCGATAAACGGAATAATCAGTCCGCCCATTCCGTAAATCCATAGATTTCTAATTAATATGCCTGTAGCGCCGATAGGTCTATATTTCACGCCTCTTAGGGCAATCGGAATTAGCGCAAGTATGATAAGCGCATTAAAAATTACTGCAGATAAAATAGCAGATTCAGGATTTGCTAATTTCATTATGTTTAAAGCATTTAAGCCAGGAATAGTAACCATGAACAAAGCGGGCACGATAGCAAAATATTTTGCCACATCATTAACAATAGAGAAGGTAGTAACGTTGCCGCGAGTAATTAATAGCTGCTTACCGATTTCAATTACTTCAAGTAGTTTTGTCGGATCATTATCAAGGTCAACCATGTTAGCGGCTTCTTTAGCAGCCTGTGTACCGGAATTCATAGCAACGCCTACATCAGCCTGCGCCAATGCAGGAGCATCGTTTGTACCATCGCCCATCATAGCGACAAGCTTCCCCTCTTTCTGTTCTCTAATTATATAGTTCATTTTATCTACAGGTTTCGCTTCGGCAATGAAATCATCGACACCAGCCTGCATAGCGATAAACTTTGCAGTTACCGGGTTATCGCCGGTAACCATAACCGTTTTGACTCCCATCTTATGCAGTCTTTTAAATCTTTCCTGGATACCGGGTTTAATAATATCCTCAAGCTGAACGACACCGATAGCTTTTTTATTTATGCCAACTGCCAGAGGAGTCCCGCCGCTGCCAGCAATTTCAAGCACTCTTGAATTTATCTCATCCGCAACATGATCGCCGTTGCTTGTCCATTTTCTAATTGAGTCCCAGGCACCTTTTCTTATTTCAGTTCCGTCGTGCAGGTTAACACCACTCATTCTAGTTTCAGCGGAAAAGTTTATAAACTCTGCATTTTCAACATTCACCGGGAAAATTGAAGGGAGAATTTTTTCTGCCAGCTCAATTATTGATTTTCCTTCGGGCGTATGGTCTGCAAGTGAGCTTAAAACCGTGCCCCTAATAAATTCCTCTTTACTATAACCGTTAACCGGGAAAAAATTAGTGGCTTTACGATTGCCTATAGTAATAGTTCCTGTTTTGTCAAGCAGAACTACATCAATATCGCCGGCAGTTTCCACAGCCTTACCTGACTTTGCAATTACATTAGCTCTTAATGCTCTATCCATTCCGGCTATTCCGATAGCAGAAAGTAATCCTCCTATTGTAGTAGGGATTAGGCACACAAATAAGGAAATTAAGAAGGCTATACTAATTGAGGTCCCAGCATATTTCCCAAACGGTTCCAATGTAACAACCACCAATAGGAAGACGAGGGTAAAGCCTGCAAGTAATATAGAAAGGGCAATTTCATTAGGAGTCTTTTGACGATTTGCGCCTTCAACAAGAGCTATCATTTTATCTAAGAAAGTTTCGCCTGGGTTTGCGGAAACTTCGACCGTAATTTTATCAGATAAAACTTTTGTCCCTCCTACAACTCCGGATTTATCAGTTCCGGATTCTCTAATAACAGGAGCTGATTCACCGGTTATTGCAGATTCATCAATTGATGCGAGTCCTTCAATAATTTCACCGTCGGCAGCGATTAAATCACCTGCTTCCGCAATATAGATATCCCCTTTTTTTAATGAAGAAGAGCTTACGATTTCGATAGAACCATCCTCTTTCAATTTTTTAGCCGGAGTTTCTTCACGTGTTTTTCGAAGTGATTCTGCCTGTGCTTTTCCTCTTTCCTCTGCAATGGCTTCGGCAAAGTTTGCAAATAAGATAGTAAGAAATAATAAAACAGTTATTGTCAAGTTGTAGACAAAGCCAGTGCCGTCATTAGCGGGTTTATTAGCTCCGATAATTGTCACAGCAACCATTATTGCTGTACCTATCTCTACGGTAAACATAACCGGATTCTTAATCATATATGAAGGGTTAAGTTTTATAAATGACTGTACGATAGCCTGTTTTACCAGCGAAGGTTCAAATAATTTGATATTACGTTTTCTTTTCATTTTGGTGTAACCTATAAAATTGAAAAATGTTCTGCGATTGGACCAACAGCTAAAGCCGGGAAAAATGACAAAGCTGAGATAACAATAATCACAGCCAGGAGCACTATTCCGAAAGCATAACTGTCTAGTCTTAATGTTCCTTCAGATTCAGGAATATATTTTTTTTCAGCCAAGGAACCGGCAATAGCGACCGGACCGATGATAGGAAGGAACCTTCCAATTAACATTATTACACCGTCCATTATATTCCAGAAAGGTACGTTCGCATTTAGACCGGTAAATTCAGACCCATTGTTTGCAGAAGCAGAGGTAAACTCATATAGCATTTCAGAAAAACCATGATAAGAAGGATTAGTCAGCCATCCTATATTAGGATTATGGCTTGCTATATATGCTGAAATGGCGGTCGACACTAAAATTAGGAATGGATGAAGCAGGATTATTAAAGCAGCAATTTTAACTTCCTTAGCCTCAATTTTCTTTCCAAGAAATTCAGGGGTTCTTCCGACCATAAGACCGGCAATGAAAACAGCGATGATTAAAAACATAAAAAAGTTAATAAAGCCTACACCCACACCACCGAAGATAGAGTTTATCATCATATTCATAATATAAATTCCGCCGGCAAGAGGAGTTTGACTATCGTGATTTGAATTTGATGAACCGTTTGACGTTACAGTAGTTGAAGAAGCCCAAAAAGCCGAGGCAGCAGGACCAAAGCGCACTTCTTTGCCTTCCATATTCCCTGTGGTTTGCTCAATTCCCAATTTCTTTATTAATGGATTTCCATCAACTTCAAACTTTACCGCAAGCGCTGTAAAAGAAAGATATACTATTGCCATCACGGCAAATATCATTATCCCAAGTCGTTTTTTGTTTAAGTAAAATCCAAAAGCAAAAACTAAAGCCATAGGGATTACTAATATTCCCCAGCACTCAACAATGTTTGTAATATAATTCGGGTTTTCAAAGGGATGAGCTGAATTAGGACCGAAGAATCCGCCGCCGTTAGTTCCAATCTGTTTGATAGCTACGACCGGAGCAGCAGGACCAAGTGCAACTGTAACTGTGTCACCTTGAAGAGTCTTAATTGTTTGAGGACCTTTAAAAGTAGCCGGTGTTCCGTTTAGCAATAATATTACCGCAACTACAATTGCCAATGGAAGAAGAATTCGGGTATTACTTCTTAGCCAAAGAGAATAAAAATTTCCCAAGTCTTTGGCTTTTCTTTGAGAAAGTCCTTTAAATACTAATGCAAGTGCGGCGATACCAGTTGCAGCACTAACAAATTGCATATAACAAACAACGAGAAGTTGTGAGAAATAAGAAAGCCCTGTCTCGCCGGAATAATGTTGTATATTAGTATTAGATATGAAACTGACCGCAGTATTGAAAGCCAGGGATGGCTCCATAGGACCGATACCCGCAGGATTCCAAAAAGGAATCTTGTCCTGTATTAAAAAAATCACAAACGCCCAAATAAAGAAGAATACATTTAACTTTAGCAACGATTTCATATTTTCTTTCCAATCCATTTCTTTAGCTGGATCGATGCCGGAAATTTTATATATGAAATTTTCAACCGGGTAAAGAAAATCAGTCCATACTTTTTCACCTTTAAGCACTTTGCTAATGTACTTTCCAAGCGGATAGGAAAGCACGATCATTAAAACAAGGGTGACTAAAACGCCTAATATTTCACTATTCATTTTGTTATCCTAAAATTTTTCAGGTTTAATCAACACATAAAGCAGGTAGCCGAACACCACAATACTTACAATTAATAATATTATCATTTTATTCTCCTTAGCCGAGATTATCAAAGAAATTTATCGACTTAAAACAAATGAAAAACAGAACCGCACCTAGTAATGATAAATAAAGTACCATCATATTTATTTTCCTTTTTTGAATACTATGAAGTCAATTCAAATGCCAGTATTCATATTTTTTCAGGCAATAAATAAGAGTATATAATTAAAGGTGTTAATTAAAAATTGATTTCAAGCAGATTATTATGGCGAGTAATTGATATGCTAAAATGGAAAGGCTATTTCCAAAACGGTATGGTTTTAAATTTCATCCTTTTTGAATCACTATTAAACAAAAGGATAATAGATAAAATGGCGGTTGATGATAAATGAGAAGTATTTCTTTGGATTAACTTTTGGATCAAATTCTTTATTCAATACCATAAGATTGAAGCTTACGGTATAAAGTAGTCAAACCAATACCAAGCATTTCGGCAGCTTTAGTTTTATTGCCGTCTACAAGCCTGAGAGTTTTAATTATATGATCTTTTTCAAGGTTATCAAGGCGATAATTTTCTTTTGACGAAGATGCAGATATATCCGGTTTATTGAGGAGTAGTTCAGTTGGGAGTACATCCTCTTTAAGGGTATCACCCGATGTTAAAATAACTGCTCTTTCAACAAGGTTTCTTAACTCACGAATATTGCCGGGAAAATTATATGCTTCAAGTTTTTGAATAAACCCCGGTTCAATTTCTTTAATATTTCTATTTAATTTCTCACGGTAAAATTTAGTAAACTCATGAATCAGAACCGGGATATCCTCTTTGCGATCTCTTAATGAAGGAAGATTAATTTTCATTACACTTATTCTATAATATAGATCGGGTCGGAAGTTACCGTTTTCAATTTCTTCTTCAAGATTGCGGTTCGATGCCGAAATTATTCTTACATCAACGTGAGTGGTTTTAGTATCACCGGCTTTAATAAAGCTATTAGTTTCAAGCACCCTCAATAACTTTGCTTGGAGAGATATTTCTATTTCTCCAATTTCATCAAGAAACATTGTACCGTAATTAGCCTCTTCAAATAAACCTTTTTTATTTTTATTAGCACCAGTAAAAGCACCTGCTTTATATCCAAATAATTCAGATTCCAGAAGTTCTTTAGTAAATGAGCTGCAATTTATAGCTACAAAGGGTTTGGATTTTCTGTTGCTTGAGTAGTGTATCGATTGCGCAAACAATTCTTTTCCGGTGCCGGTTTCGCCCTGGATTAAAACAGCAGCATCAGTTGCTGCAACTTTCTTCGCAATATCAATCGCCTCTTTAAGAAGAATAGACTCGCCTGTAATATTCTCAAAGTTAAATCTCTCTCCGACTTTCTTTTCGAGCTGTTCTATTCTTTGCTGCATCTGAGCTTTTTCCATCGCTCTTTCAACGATCGGGACAATTTTATTATCCTCATCTCCTTTTGTTATATAATCGAAAGCGCCTTCTTTAATTGCTCTGACACCGTCATGGATAGTGCCGTAAGCAGTAAGCACAATAATTTCCGTAAATGGATCGAGAGCTTTGATTCTGGAGATTAAGTCAATTCCTGATGCATCGGGAAGTTTAACATCGGTTATTACAACTTGCAGATCTTCTTTGTTTAAAATTTCTTGTGCAGACTTCGCATCACCTGCTTCGAGAATTCTATGACCTTCGAGAGCAAGAAGCTTAGTAAGTAACTTGCGAAGATCTTCTTCATCATCTATTATAAGAATAGTTCCTTTATTCATCGTCATGATTATAACAAATTAGTTCCACAATCTTTATGCTCATTTAGCCTAAAGAATATTAAATATAATTTCACTTTACACAAAATACTTAATGTTTAAACTATCCTAAACCGGCTTCTTCCTTATAAAAGATAGCCATGCAAACTACATAATCCCTTGAATGGCTCATAGATATTTTCAAATTTCTTCCGTTAGATAAGAATGCTTCTAAATCGCCTTTTAATTTTGCTACCGGCATCCCGTTTGGTTCATTATAAATTTCAATATCATGCCAACCGATCTCTTTATTCCAACCTGTAGATAATGCCTTATAAACCGCCTCTTTAGCGGCAAATCTTGCTGCGAGATGCTGATATTTGCTTGCTTTATTTAGGCAGTATTCCAACTCAGATTGAGTATAAATCTTAGATAAGAAATGATCTCCGTATTTTTCAACGCTATCTTTTACCCTATCTATTTCAATAATATCAACACCTATTCCGAATACCATAATAGCCTTATATAATTTTAAATAGAAAACTTAATAACCTTTAGCCAGACCATGTCCGCGCGGATCTGAAGCGCCGAAGATATTGCCTTCTTTTTGATTGATCATAATTCCCTCAGCAAGTCCGATATAACGAGGGGAGGCAAATTTGTATCCCATATTAACTAGGTTCATCTTTATTTTTTCAGGAATACCAGATGGTTCAGAATATATTTCATCAGGCAGCCATTGGTCATGAATCCTCGGCATTCCGATTGCCTTTGCTATATTCATTTTAAAATCTATGCAATTAAGAATTACTTGCAGAACAACCGTAATAATAGTTGAACCTCCAGGTGATCCAATTATTAGATACGGTTTATTATTCTTTAATACTATCGTCGGTGTCATTGAGCTTAACATTCTTTTCTGAGGCTGGATAGAGTTAGCTTTGCTGCCTAAGAGTCCAAACTGATTAGGCGATCCCGGCTTAGAGCTAAAGTCATCCATTTCATTATTTAGCAGAAAACCGGCTCCGGTGACGACGATTTTTGATCCATAACCTGAATTAATAGTTGTAGTTGTTGAAACTGCATTTCCATATTTATCATAAACGCAGTAATGAGTAGTCTCCATACTTTCCTGATATTTAAGCGGAGTACCTGCGGTAATATCTTTTGCGGGAATAGCCTTACCGGTGATCTTATTAAAAATATTTTTAGCATATTGCTTGGAGATCAATCCTTTCTCGGGTACCGGATAAAAATCAGAATCGCCAAGGTATTTGGTTCTATCGGCAAATGCATATTTCATAGTTTCAACCAAATCGTGGATATATTTACTGCTTCCCCATTCTCCTTCTTTAAAATGAAAGTTTTCTAAAACATTAAGCATTTCAACTAATGCAATTCCTCCGGAACTTGAAGGAGGCATTGAAACTATTTTATATCCGCGATATGTCCCATAAACCGGTTCACGCTCGACAGGCTGATATTTTTCAAGATCTCCTTTTGTTATGTAGCCGCCCAGCGCTTTAATTTGTTCCACTAACAGTTCAGCAGTTTTTCCTTTATAAAAGCCATTACTTCCCTCTTCCTTAATTAGTTCAAGAGTATTTGCTAAGTCTTTTTGGAAAAACATATCTCCTGGTTTATATGGTTCGCCATGGTTTGCAAAAATTTTGAATGAGGATGGATATTTTTTAAAGTCATGGAGATAATCTTTAAATGATTCGGCAGTAGAAGTATCAAGTATAAAGCCATTTTTTGCAAGATCAATAGCGGGCTGAATTACTTCCGATAAATCCATAGTGCCATACTTCTTCAGTGCGTAAATTAGTCCCGCAACACTCCCGGGCACTCCGGCAGAAGTAGATCCTTCCTGACTGAGCTTAGGGTCAAAGTTTCCATTTTTATCTAAGAACATATTCTTAGTAGATTTTAGGGGAGCTTCCTCACGATAATCAATCGCAGTATTTTTCCCATTCTTAAGGTGTATTACCATATAGCCGCCGCCGCCAAGATTACCGGCATACGGATAAGTAACGGCAAGAGCAAAACCAACAGCTACAGCCGCATCTACGGCATTGCCGCCTTTTTTTAGAATCTCCAAGCCCACATTTGTTGCTAATGCGTTTGCGGAAACGACCATTCCGTTTTTTGCTTCGACAGGTTGATGTGATTGGGCATGAAGTGTTCCAACTGAAAATGAAATTATAAGAAGAAATATTATAGCAGATTTTTTAGAATAAATTAATTTTTGCGTCAACTTTAAATCCTTTATCCTTAAGCTGCTTTAAGATAATCTTGGTCAATTCATTTACTTGCTGCAGTGATTCGGTAAGATTTTGGTAAACCTTTGGATCGTATAATACTTTCCCGACATTATTCTGCTTATTCTTAATTTCATCAGTCAAACCATTTATCTTGATAACAAGAGAGTCTGTACTCTTTAAGACTTTTGCAGCTTCCTTAATAGTTTGGGACATATCGCTTTTATTATCAGCAATAAATGTCTTTGCTTCATCAGTTAAGGCAACGCTGTTTGAAGTAATCTTTTTAATGCTTGAAAGATTCTCGTCAACTAAGATGTTTAGCTTTTTAGTTAGCTCACTGAGGTTTGCCAGCGAAGACTTTACATCATTATTTATTTGCTGATCTGTTAAATATTTATTTAGTGAAGTTAAGGTTATGTTTACATTTTTTACCGTTTTCAATAAATCATCCTGAGCAGAGCCAACCATAGACATTACCGAAGCCACATCTCCGTAAAAAACACCGGTTTGCATTTGGTTATAATCTATTGGTTCAGATGATGAACCGGGAAGAATATCAACTTTTTTACCGCCCATTAAATCAGTCATCGAAATTGCAAACTTTGCGTCTTTTCTAAGGTCAACATCGTTATCAAGGATAAGGTTGACGATAACTTCATTATCTTTCATCGAGATATTTCCGACATGTCCTTTGAGAACACCGTTTACCGTAACATTATCTCCGACCGAAAGACCGGATACATTATTAAATTCCACGCCTATCGATTTTTCTTTGGTAGCAAAAGTAATATTTTTTGCCCAACCGAGAATCCAAATGAAAAGGATAATGCCGGCAATAAACATTACCCCGACTTTAATCTCTGTTTTTCTTTGGTCTTTCATTTATTCATGTTTCGTTTTAAAAGTTCTTTAATGTTGTTTAGTTCATCTTTAGTAATCACACTATCTTTCGTTAACATTACTTTTATGGAATCTGCGAATTCGCCGATAGACTTTCCGGAATCATTATCAACTTTTTTTATTCCCGAAACGTAATCCTTGATCAATATTCTTAATGAATCTTTCTCTGGCGATTCTTTAATTCTTCCCAGATTTTCATCTAAGCTTTTTGTAATCAAATACCGACCGGGTATTAATATTATTTCGTTAAATTTATACCTTACAAAATATGCAATAACTGCTGTGATAATAGTTAAAGCTATAATTAATTTTACAAAACAACCTTTCTTCATTTCTCAAATTCCGGTGGAAGCTTTTCAATATGAACTTTTTTAATTCTCTTATTAGACACTTCTTTTACCGTAAACTTATGATTTTTTAATATGAAAGAATAACCATCCTTCGGAATATGACCTGCCTGGTTAAGCACCAAACCGCCAAGAGTCTCATAATCTTCATCTTCGGAAGAAAAATCCTCATCAAGCAATTCGTTTAACTCGTTTACCGGAATTTTGCCAAGCACATTATATTGGCTTTCATTAACTTTTGTAAAAGACGATTCTTCCTTATCATATTCATCTCTTATTTCACCGACAATTTCTTCAAGAATATCTTCCATAGTGATTAAGCCCGCGGTACCGCCGTACTCATCAACAACTATAGCAATATGCATTTTCTTTTCCTGAAATTCGTACATCATATCGTTTATCATCTTTGCCTGAGGTATAAATAATACTTTACGGGCAATTTGCCTGATAGTAATCTGACGTCTTAGCTCTTCATTTTTAAGATACGGCAAGATATCTTTAGCGTAAATAACTCCGACAATTTTATCCAGATCATTTTCATAAAGAGGAATTCTGCTGTGCCCGGAAGAAGTAATTATCTCTAAAAGTTCATTAAAATTAGTATTAACATCAACCGAAATTATATCAACGCGAGGTGTCATTACTTCTTGAACAGTAACTGATTTTAAGCTTACAATGCTTTTTATTAGTCCTTGTTCTTCTTCTTCAATCGTTCCTCTTTCCTGGCCAATGTTTGCAAGCTCCGAAATTTCATCATGCAAAATAACTGAATTTGCTTTATTAAATTTTAATCTTGAAATGGAAAGCTTTATAAACTCTGTAAAGATTTCAGCTACCGGATATAGGATAACGCTAAGCCAATATAATGGGACGGCGACAATTTTTGCTAACGTCAGAGGTCTTTTTGACGCCCACACTTTCGGGACTAATTCACCAAAGAGAATAATTAATATTGTCAGTAAAATTATCTCAATTGTAAGTATAATATTCCTTGGGAAAGAAGTAAGCGTCGCAATGTCTAAAGCTATTGAAACGGCAATTATTGAGGCTCCAACGTTTACTATCGTATTGCCAATTAAAACCGTTACCAATAATCTTTTGGGATGTTCAAGAAGAGTATTTAGGTACCGGTAGATAATTGGATTGGATGATAAGACCTTTTTAATTTTCTTCCTGTCAAGAGAAAAAAGCGCCACTTCAGATCCGGAGAAGAAGGCGGATAGAAAAAACAATAAGATTAAGATTGATAATTTGTAATACCAGTGGAAGAACAAATATTAATAAATCCTGTAATGTTGAACAAATAAAAACAAAAGCCCATCCGCCTTACCCTCTTCAGTTAATTCTTAGAAGAGGGCAAGTAGGTTGAGCAAATTACTTAGAATGGAAGATCATTATTACTATCAACATTAACATCCGGTTCGTTAACGTTGCCGCCAGCTGATGATTCATCCGTATAAACTGATCCACTGCCTTCGCTACTTCCGCCTCCGCTTGCTTCAAGAGGAATTAGTTTGTCAGCCACTATATCAGTTGAATATCTTTTAATTCCTTCTTTATCCGTGTACTCTTTTTTTGTGAGTCTTCCTTCGATATAAAATTTTTTTCCTTTTTTCAGATTATCCTTAAAATAGTCAGAAAGATTAAACGCAACAATATTGTGCCAGGTAGTTTCATTTACCCAATTACCGTCTTTACCTTTGTATCCATAAGTAGTTGCCAACGAAAAATTAGAAACGGAGACATTATTATTTGTAAATCTTGTTTCGGCGTCTTTGCCTAAGTTGCCAATTAACATAATTTTATTTAACGAGAAAGCCATTTTTCCTCCGGATTTTTTTATTTATATAAACACATTTAATTTAATAATTCTCTCGAACAAAAACTATAAGGATAATAAATATTTTATGCGAAAATCAGCTAATCTAAACATTCGTTAGCTGTATTTAATTGAGATGAGAATCATGGTCCTTTTTGCATAATGCCCCCGTAATTTTCTGTCTTGCATTGCATTTGTCAAATTTATCTGCAAGCACAGGATATGAATATTTTGTTTTGGAACGCAATAGGGTAGCTGAATTCTTCAGTTTTTACAAATTGCATTTGAAATTTACTAACTTCAGTATAAAAATAGAAAAGACTATTATGATTGTCAACAATTCAGGTAAACCATGATTACATTTCAACACATTTTATTATTATTTAGTCACCTTACGTAGAAAAAGCTCTATGGAATTATGAAATAATGGAATTATGGGAAATACCGCTCAATTCCATTACTCCATTACACCATTACACCATTACTCCAATTTCCCATTACTCCAATTATTTTAAACCTTGTGATGGGCTAGTGCATCTAAATCTTACATTTTAATAATATTTAATATAGAAATAAATTTTATCTAGAAAGAAATTAAATTATTTTAGAATTAAAAAATTACAGGCAAAGACAAGAATGACATTGGGACTGTTAAAAACTGTTAATAAATATTTTCTTCTTATACTTACGGCAGTGTTAATTCTGTTTACCACTGCGCACGCTCAGTACTTTGGAAGAAACAAAGTAACATATGATAATTTTGATTTCAAAGTTTTGCACACAGAACACTTTAATATTTATTATTATCCGGAAGAAAAAGAAGGAGTTGATTTTGCTGCACGACTTGCAGAGCGTTGGTATAAACGCCACTCGGTTTTAATGGATGATACTTTGATGGGAAAACAAACCTTAATTTTATATGACGGTTTTCCGCAATTTTCCGAAACAAACGTTACTCAAGGTCAAATCGGTCAAGGTACCGGCGGATTTACCGAGCCAATAATGCGGCGTGTTGTTTTGCCTTTTGCAGGCCCTCTTGATGAAACAAGCCATGTAATCGGTCACGAGCTTGTTCATGCCTTTCAATTTGATGTTACTAGCGGCAGACGCGGTGAAAATAAAGGAGGATTTCCAATTGCAGCTCAAATGCCGCTCTGGTTTATTGAAGGTATGGCTGAGTATTTTTCCCTCGGACCCGATGATCCCAATACTGCAATGTGGATGAGAGATGCTACCCTAAGAAAACTTCCTGATATTTCTGATCTTAACAATCCTAAATATTTCCCTTACCGCTATGGTCAATCATTACTTGCTTTTATGGGAGGAAAATGGGGCGATTATAAAATTATTAGATTGTTAAAAGTTGCAGCCCACCTTGGCAGCATGGATAAAGGTATCGACAGTGTTTATCATATAAAGCCTGACACATTATCAAAGGAATGGCATCAAGCACTGCATGCTGCTTATGATTCATTAGCAAAAGTTACTTCTAAACCGGATGTCTATGGAAAAGAATTAATCTCTGAGAAGCAAGGCGGAGGTGCAATGAATCTCTCCCCGACACTTAGCCCGGACGGTTCAAAGTTGGTTTTATTTTCATCAAAGGACCTTTTTGCAATGGACCTTTATCTTGCCGATGCAAAAACAGGTAAAATTGAAAAAAATATTTTTAGAAGTGAACTTAATACACATCTGCAAAATCTTGAGTTTATTAATTCCGCGGGTGCATGGAGCCCCGACAGCAAGCAGTTTGTTTTCGCCGGCACTGTAGAAAACCGTCCTATCCTTACTATAATTGATGTTAATGATGGGAAGGAAGTGCGCGAAATAAAATTCCCAAAACTTGCGGAGATATTTAACCCCGCTTGGTCTCCTGACGGACGCTATATTGCTTTTTCAGCTTTAGCAAACGGTTTATCAGATCTTTTTATTTATGATTTAAAAACCGATTCTCTTAAAAGATTAACGAACGATGCCTACGCCGACCTTCAACCTGCATTTTCACCTGACGGAAAAACTATCGCTTTTGTTACGGACAGGTTTACAACTGACCTTTCCGATTTGAAAATCGGGAACTATCAACTTGCACTTTATAATATTGCATCGGGAAAAATTGAAAAAACGGGCAGTTTCAAAGACTCAAAGAATATTAATCCGCAATGGTCGCCCGATGGAAAAGACATTTACTTTCTTTCGGATAGAAATGGAATAACTAATATTTACAAATTAAATTTGAGTTCCGGAATTATCAATCAAGTTACAAATCTATTTGGTGGAGTAAGTGGAATAACCGGACTGAGTCCGGCACTTTCAGTAGCTGCCAATAAAAACTATATTACATATAGCGTTTTTGATGATGGCAAGTATAATATTTATTCAATCGACTCCCTGAAGATATTGGACGGAATCCCGGTGATTCCTAAATATGCGTTTACAGATCCAGGAGAGCTTCCGCCAGTCAAAAGATTCGGAAATGTGCTAACAAATAATTTAGAAGACCCAAATTTTGGTTTGCCAACAGATACAACTTTTAATACTACAAAATATCATCCTACTCTAAGATTAAGCGGTGTAGGTCAACCATCAGTCGGCGCCGGGGTCGATCAATTTGGAACTTACGTCGGAGGCGGTGTTGCATTATTCTGGAGCGATTTACTTGGTGATTATAATTTATCAACTGCTCTTCAAATTGAATCCGGCAACGGGATAACAAATATTTTTGGTTTT
>JAJYSI010000556.1 GCA_021793635.1 Bacteroidota bacterium | reverse complement strand
GATGTAAATTGGAGAGTCGGCTGGTCTATGAATAAAAGCACTTCGCTTACGGCAGACTCTACTACAGGAAATATTGCTATTCAATCAATGAGTTCAAGCGGGACTATAACACGTTCATTCTTTTCACTGCCTCCGGTTTTCTTTTTGAGCGCACTAAAGAGCGGAATAAAAAGAGTCCACGAATTATATGATCCTCAAGCATCTAACCCCACTCAAAATCTATCCGATGCTTTTACGCAAGGATTTGAAACTTTACCTATTTTTTCGAGATTTAGTTTCTTAAAAAACTTTGCTAGCTACATTCCGCGACCGAACTGGTCAATTTCCTGGGATGGGTTGGAAAAATTTTATCCGTTCAAATCATTTGCGCAAAGGGTTTCGTTTGAACATGCTTACTCTTCTACTTACTCAGAAGGTTGGTACATTTCTCCAGACGGTACAAGAATAACGCAGTCTCAAAGAATTGACTACGGCTTTACACCGCTTGTCGGTTTGAATTTTACTTTCGGGCAATTGTGGAAAGGAAATTTGACAAGTAGTATTAAATACTCAACTCACTCGACTTTTGATCTTGGAGTCTCAACTTCAAATATAACCGAAGCATTCTCACGCGATATTGGTATAACTGCCGGTTATACCAAATCTGGTTTCGAGCTTCCGATATTCGGAATTTCATTAAAGAATGATATTGAGTTCAGTTTCTCATATACTAATTCTCAAACATCAACAGTTTTGTACACTATGAATAAATACACAGATAGCGGAACGCCGCAAGATGGCACTAACAGAATTTCAATTGAACCCCGCGTGAAATATACAATAAGTTCAAAAGTAACCATCGCAATTTTTTACACTCGCTCTTCTGTTGAACCCGTCGGCGCTTCAAGAATTCCGCCGACTACTACGAATCAAGCCGGGTTAGATGTTCATATTTCAATTCAATAATGCACACAAAAAAGATTAAATTATTTGAATCATTGTGTGATTAAAAGTTCTGGTTTGGAAAAATTTCTTTGGTAAATTTTGAATAGCGATTTTATTCAAGTATTAAAATCAATTAAACTAAACGAAAGATTGTAATGAAAGAAAAAAGGATTTTATGGGTTGATGACGAGATAGAATTATTCCGTTCGCACATAATTTTTTTATCTGAAAAAGGTTATGCTGTTGACACAGCGACAAATGGGGAAGACGCTGTCTCTTCGGTTAAAGAAAACGAATATGATCTAATTTTTCTTGATGAAATGATGGCCGGAATGGGCGGGCTTGAGACTCTAAGCATGATCAAAGAATTGAATGTAAATATTCCTGTTGTTATGATTACGAAAAGTGAAGAAGAAAGTTTAATGGATGAAGCCATCGGTGGAAAAATTGCAGACTATTTGACCAAACCTGTTAACCCGAGTCAAGTTCTTCTTGTTTGCAAAAAGATTCTTGAAGGAAAAAGAATTACTAGCCAATATGCGGCAAAGGATTATCTTTCAGACTTTAATGAAATTTCGCGCGCATTCTTAAATCAAATGGACTTTGCAGAATGGATTGAAATTTATTTAAAGCTTGTTAATTGGGATGTTGAGCTTGATACTCATCCGGAAATAAATTTACGCCAGTCGCTCAATGATCAAAAGAAAGAAGGTAATAAAGAATTTTCAAGATTCGTTGAGAGAAATTATAGAAAATGGATTACTTCACCCGGCGATATTGATACTCCGCTTCTTTCACCACAGATATCTCAAAAATATGTTCTTAACCATCTTCAAGAACCAAATATTTCTGTTTTCTATTTTATTATCGATTGCCTGCGACTTGACCAGTGGCTTTTGATGGAAAAACATCTAACAGAATATTTCAAAATCGATAAAGAATATTATTTTGCAATTCTTCCGACAGCAACACCGTATGCAAGAAATTCGATTTTCAGCGGTCTTTATCCTTCCGAAATTGAAAAAAATTATCCTCAATACTGGTCTAGTGGGGATGATGAAGAAAAGAGTATGAATAAATATGAAAAAGAATTGCTCCAACTCCTTTTGGATAGAAAGAAAATAAAACTGCGAAATGAATTGAAGTATATCAAAATAATTGATCCCGAAGTTGGAAGAAATTTTGAGCAGAATATTCTTTCATATCAGCACACACATCTTACGGCTATTGTTGTAAACTTCCTCGATATGATTGCTCATGGTCGCTCCGATTCCGATTTATTAAAAGAAATTGCTCCGGACGAGCCCGCTTACCGGTCATTAACCGATAGCTGGTTTAAACATTCTTCTTTGCTGGCTACTTTCAAAGCTCTTGCTAATCTAAAAAATGTAAAAATAGTTATTACTACTGACCACGGCAGCATTCGATCTATGCGAGGCGCCAAAGTCCTAGGCGATAAAGAAGCCGCAGTAAATTTAAGATTTAAATACGGAAGAAATCTTAAAGTCGATGAAAAGCATGCTGTATATGTAAAAAATCCGGATGAATTTAAATTACCGCGCCGCGGCGTTACTGTAAATTATATTATTGCCAAGGAAGATTATTATTTTGTCTATCCTACCGACTACCATAAATATTTGACATATTACAAAGATACTTTTCAGCACGGGGGAATTTCTATGGAAGAAATGATTTTACCAATTATAACAATGGAACCAAAGTAAAGTTGTACTT
>JAJYSI010000555.1 GCA_021793635.1 Bacteroidota bacterium | reverse complement strand
TTCTTCACTTATGGAATCCGCCCAAATTGAATTTCTTAATGAGTTAAACAACACTTACATTTACGACGCGCGTTTTCCGGTTTATGCAAACGTTACTGCCAAACCTGTTAATAAAAAAGATGAAATAAAGAAATTACTTTTTGAGCAACTAACTTCACCAGTTCGTTGGGAAGAAACAATTGTGAATATGGTAAGTGATGGTATAGATGAATTTTACGAAATTGGACCCGGTAAAGTTTTACAAGGATTGGTAAAGAGAATTAATCCGGATGTTAAATGTTTCGGTATTGATAAATTTGTAGATGTGGAGAAATATCTTTGAGCAGCGCAGTATTTACTAAGGAAATTAATGGAATAAAGATTGACCCGTTGATCTTTACCTTTAGATTTAGTTGCCAATGTAACGGAGAATGCTGTTATTATGGTGTCTACGCTGACTCGACAGAACATCAGGATTTGTTAAACATTAAAGATAAGATAATCCCTTTCCTGGATGCTAGCCAAACCACCGATGTTAGTAAATGGTTTGAAGCACCCGTAGAAGATAAAGATTTTACTTCTGGTATCGCTGTGGGAACCGAGTTGCATAACAACAAATGTGTTTTCTTAGATAAAATTGGGTTGTGCTCTTTACAAAAACTTGCCCTTAGCGAAAACGAACACAAGTGGAAATATAAACCAATTTATTGCATATTATTTCCTTTAACAATTTTTGAAGGTTCATTGACTATTGATGACGGACATATAGACCGGCTAAAAGTCTGTAACAGAAACCCGGTTCAGAATATTTCTATTTATGAAGCCTGCCGTGAAGAATTAATTCACTATTTTGGCGCTGAAGGATTTGCTGAACTTGAAGAATACAGAAAGCAATATTTGAATTCGGAAAATTCGAGCGAAGTAGCATGAAGCTAAGTGGAAAAAATGCAATAGTAACCGGAGGAACACGGGGGATTGGTCATGCAATCGTTCTTGAACTTGCTTCGTTAGGTTGCAACGTAGTTTTTACTTTTCAAAATTCTGAAGAAGCTGCTAAATTACTCGAAGCTGAATCACAAAAATTTGGTGTAAAGATTTTAGGATTTAAGGCTGACGCATCCTCTTATGCCGAAGCAGAAAAAACAGTAAGTTTTGCTTTGGAAAATTTAGGCGGATTAGATATTTTAGTGAATAATGCAGGCATAACTAAAGACAATTTGCTTCTAAGAATGTCCGAAGCTGATTTTGATAAAGTTATTTCCTCAAATCTTAAAAGCGTTTTTAATTACACCAAAGTATCTCTTAAAACTATGTTGGGTAAACGGTATGGCAAGATTATAAATATTTCTTCGGTTGTTGCTTTAACCGGAAATCCCGGGCAGGCAAATTATGTTGCTGCAAAATCCGGCATAATCGGTTTTACTAAATCTACAGCAAAAGAATTAGCATCAAGAAACATCAATGTTAATGCGGTGGCGCCAGGATACATTTCAACTGATATGACTGAAAAATTGAACGAACAACAAAGAGAGATGATATTGTCTCAAATTCCTATTAAAAAAATCGGAACTCCTGAAGATGTTGCAAAGGTCGTTTCATTTTTAGCATCATCAGATTCTGATTATATTACAGGTCAAGTAATTTCAGTTGACGGCGGAATGGTAATGTGAAAAAGAATTATAAAACAATAACAATCAATCATTAATTAAATTAGGAGATACAAATGGACGTTGAAGCTAAAGTTAAAGAAATAATTATCGACAAATTAGGTGTAGAAGAATCTCAAATCACACCTGAAGCTTCATTTACAAATGATTTAGGCGCCGATTCACTTGACATAGTTGAATTGGTCATGGGTTTTGAAAGCGCTTTCTCTGTATCAATACCAGATGAAGACGCTGAAAAAATCGGTACGGTAGGAGATGCAGTTAGATATTTAAAAGAAAAATTGGGTAAGTAATTTATAGAGTCGGGGATCTACTTTCTCGACTTTTATTTTTACTCATCTGAACCTAATTCATCGCAAAAAAAATTTGGGAGACCAATATGACTAAACGAAGAGTAGTTGTTACCGGTATGGGAGCAATTACTCCTATTGGTATTGGAATAAACGAATATTGGGATGGATTAGTCTCAGGCAAAAATGGCGTTGGACCAATCACAAAATTTGATGCTTCAAATTTCGAGACGCGGTTTGCCGCTGAAGTAAAAAATTTTAATCCTGAAAATTACATCGATAAAAAAAGCGTTAAGAGAATGGACCCATTTACTCATTACGCTATCGCTACAAGTGAAATGGCTTTAATTGATTCGGAAATGAATCTTGAAAAAGTTAATAAAGAAAGATTCGGAGTAATTTTCGGAAGCGGTATTGGTGGCATGGATACGCTACAACAACAATACTGGAATTTTTTTGAAGCAAAAAATCCACGTGTTATTAGCCCTTTCTTCGTTACCATGATGATCCCTGATATGGCATCGGGACAAATCTCAATTAAATTTGGACTGAAAGGTCCTAATTATGCAACAACATCTGCATGTGCAACAGCTTCGGATGCAATCTCAGATGCTTTTATTTTGATACAACGCGGAAGCGCTGATCTGATGATTTGTGGTGGATCCGAAGCAGCTATTACAGAAATGGGTGTTGGTGGTTTTAACGCAATGAAAGCATTATCCA
>JAJYSI010000028.1 GCA_021793635.1 Bacteroidota bacterium | reverse complement strand
TGTGTATATTCTGGAGACTCCAAATATTTCAATTACAAATCTGGATTTATCATACAAATACAATCCTACTTCGAACAGAGCTAATATCACTTTAAGATCCAGAATTGAAAATCGCGATTTTACAAAAGATACTCTATCAACATCATCTCAATATGTTTTGAAGATGAAGTTCGTTTCTCCGAACAACGGTGGCACCCAATATGCGCAGGATTATGACTTACAACTTATCCCGAACAAAGATAAAGACATTAATGAAACATTTGAATTAACATCTCCTGTCCTATGGTCGCCCTCAGACCCTCAATCCTATTTGGCTTATATTGAACTTTGGAGCGGAACAAATTTGATTGATAGGGAAATTCGTTCAATTTCATTTTATTCTTTATCCTCCGGTAAAGAGTCTCTTAAACTTAACGGCGATGATTTTTCCTTAAAGGGGGTAACTTACGTTCCGTCTTATTATGACTATGGAAATCTTGAAAATTATCAGCAGATGGACCAGGACATCAAGATGATAAAAGACCTTGGCTTCAATGCAGTCCGTTTTGAAAAGAGCGTTCCCCATCCTTACTATTTAGAATTATGTGAAAAGTACGGCTTACTTGCTTTTGTTGAGCTTCCAATAAATTCCATTCCCGAGAATATTGCAGATGAAAGTAATTTCATTACACGAAGTGAAAATTATTTGACCAACTTTTTAACGGCATACAAAAGATATTCTGCTATTGCCGCAATTGGATTGGGCAGTTCCTACTTACCGCAGTCTCAAATCCATAATTTATTAATAAAAGATTTATCCGAAATCGTTAAAAAGGAAACCAACTTTTTAACTTATGCATCTTTCAGTGGAGCTAATATTTTGCCCGTAGATAATTTGGATTTGTACGGGATAGAATTTTATAACACGCCGGTAAATATAATTGGCGATAAACTAAAAGTTGCGCAAAGTAATTTGGGTACAGCTAAAGTTTTTATTAGCGAAGCAACTTATATGGTAAACATGGGAAATACCGACGGTTACTTAAATGATCATTCCTTTGAAGCTCAGGCAAAATATTTTGAAGACTTGTTTGATTATTCGGAAAATTATCCTTTGTCTGGTTTCTTCATCAACTCAATGTTTGATTACAGGGGCGACTATGCTTCGTTAAGCGCGGGATACAATAACGAAAATCTTTATAAACTCGGGATTTGCAGCGAAAATAGAAGTATAAACAGGTTAGGATACAAGGTAATATACTCAAAACTTCACAATACCGATAGAGTAACTATTCCAATCGGAAATAAAAAAGATAACTCGCCAATTATATTTATTTTATTTGGACTTGTTTTAGCAATCGTTTTAGGGGTGTTGGTAAATTCGGGAAGAAAATTTCGTGAGGATGCATCTCGTGCGCTTATGCGCCCTTATAATTTTTTCGCAGATGTAAGAGATATGAGAATTATGTCGAGTTATCATTCTACTATTCTTGCACTAATAATCGCGGCGACAACTTCATTAATTTTTAGTAATCTTTTGTTTTACTTCCGTGAAAATGTTTTTCTTGAAAAATTTCTATTATCGTTCGGAACTAACGGAATAATTAAGACAGTAAGCTACCTTGCCTGGCACCCAATTCAATCTCTTATTTGGCTCACAGTAATTTTTGTAATCTTTCTTTTGGCAGTCACGGCGATAGTTAAAGCCGCTTCCTTTTTTGTAAGGAACAAAATATTTTTATCCGGCGTTTACTTTACGGTTATTTGGTCTTTTCTACCTCTCGTTTTACTTATTCCGGTAGGAATTATTTTATTCAGATCGCTCGATGCTAATGTGGCTAACCTCTACATTTATGCAGGACTTTTAATTTTTTCGCTTTGGATTTTTTACCGTTTAATGAAGGGAATTTACGTTATCTTTGACGTTAATGCAGGCAGTGTATATTTTTATAGCATTTTGATCATAATTTTTATTGCCGGGGGATTTCTGCTTTATTATCAAATTAAAGATTCGGCATTCGATTATATCTGGTTGACTTTTAAGCAATTCAAAATTTTAGGATAAAGACAATTGTATTTATCAAAACTCGAAATATTCGGATTCAAATCATTTGCGCAAAAGACTCTCGTAAATTTTAACGAAGGCGTAACCTCTATAGTAGGACCGAATGGCTGTGGCAAAACTAACATTGTAGACGCAATTAGGTGGTGCCTAGGAGAGCAGCGTAGCGGAACTTTAAGAAGTGATAAGATGGAAAATGTCATCTTCAACGGAACTTCAAATAAAAAGCCGATGGGTATGGCAGAAGTTTCTTTGACGATACATAACAATAAAGGAATACTTCCAACCGAATATTCAGAAGTTACTATTACCAGAAGAATTTTTAGATCAGGCGAGAGCGAATATCTTCTAAACAAAAACATCTGCCGATTAAAAGATATTACAAATCTTTTTATGGATACCGGCATTGGTTCAAACGCCTATTCAGTTATTGAGCTTAAAATGGTGGAAACCATTTTAAATAACAAAACTGATGAAAGGCGCGTTATGTTTGAAGAAGCCGCCGGCGTTAATAAATATAAACTTCGCCGTCGACTTGCCTTGAAAAAACTTGACGACGTAAAGTCAGACCTTACCCGTGTAAACGATATTGTTTCAGAAGTAGAAAAAAAAGTAAACTCTCTTGAGCGTCAAGCAAAAAAAGCGGACAAGTATAATAAAGTTTCGTCAACGCTTCGTGAGCTTGAACTTGAGCTTGCAGAGCGAGAATTATCTCTTTTCAATCTTCAGAAAAACGAAGCAAAGAAGGGCAAGGAAGAAAATTTTCAGAAGAAAATTAGTCTTGACTCCGAACTGGCTAAACTTGATGATGAAATAAAAATAATTAAACAGAATCTCTCCGATATAGAATTTCAGTTAAAAATAAAGCGCTCTGAATTAAACACACAAACCGAAAAGATTTTTAATGCCCAAAACAGTGTCTCGATTTCTGAAGAAAGAAAAAATTCCCTAGAAAAAAATGCCGTACGCTTCAAACAAGAGCTTGAAGAGCTAAATAAGCAGCTTTTAGACACTGAGAAGACTTTAAATGAAGGCTCGTCAGCGCTAAAAGATTTTGGTGATAAAATTGAATCAAAAGAAGCAGAGAAAGTTTCAATAAAAGAAAAGATAGATGCTCTTCGAATTGAATTTGAAGAAAAAAGAAATTTTCTGAAAGCACAGTCAGAATTTTTGCTTGATAAATTTAAAGAAATTACCGGCAAAGAAAATGAACTTTCAAACGTTGAGAAATCTTTAGAAGCAAAAAATCTTTCCATCGGCAAGTTCAATGACAAAATTCAATCTTTAACGGGCAACGTTGCTAAGACGGTCGGTTACCTGGAAGAATTAAGTCAGGAGAAAAAAGAGACTGAAGAAAAATTAGCCGAGGCTGAAGCGAACTATCTTCAAAAACAAAAAGATAAAGAAAAACTCGAAAAAGATTTGAACGAGTTGAAAGAGAAAGAGCTTGAGATAAAAAGCGTAATCAACAGTATAAAAGATAAAATTAATTTCATTCAGAACTTGATAGACACGCTTGAGGGTGTTTCCAAAGGCGCTAAGGCTTTACTTGAAAATAATGATTGGGCAAGCGGGCAGAAAGTTTTACTAGCTCATATTGGCAACTCTCCGGAATTTTACCGGTTTGCGGTTGAAGCTTCGTTGAAGAATAATTTAAATAATATTCTTGTTGAAAGCTTAGAAGACTTAAAAAACGGAATCGAATACTTAAAAAACCATGAAGTCGGTAAGGCTTCCTTTTCTCTTTCAAATATGACCGAAGAAAAAAAGGAGGGATTTTTTGATAAAATTTCAGCAATGCTTCTTAGGCAAAAATCAAAAAAGCTAATTAAGGAATCAGGATTCCTCGGTTGGGCAAAAGATTTTATTCAAACAGAGAATAAGTGGAAAGTTTATTTTGAAAAAATATTAAGCAAGACTGTAATTGTCGATTCGTTAGATACCGCCTTTAATTTATCAAAGAAATACAATGATTTTAATTTTGCTACTCTAAACGGCGATTACCTGGAGAAGTCAGGAATAATTGAAGCCGGTTCTGCTCCGCGCCTAGACGATTCGCTTTTTGGCAGGAAACAGTTGCTTGATAAATTAAAAGATGAATACCCGCAACGGGAAAACGATCTTGAAAATCTTCGCCGCGATATTCAAAGCCTTGAAGAAAAAATTAATGAAATTGACCTTAAGGTTCTATCGGAACGCGGCAGGCTTTTAGTAAACGATCTTGCAAATGTCGAAAAACAAATTGCTCAGTTCGAGTTTGAAAAGAAAAAAGCAAACGATGAAATTGAAAAAACGAGGCAGGAAATTCAAGATCTTGTTGGGGAGTCCAATAAGCTTGATAATGAGCGTACAGAACTTTATTCGCTTCTTTCCAATCAGGTCGAGGAGAAACGAATAGCGGATGCCAATCAAAGGTTACTGGAGCAGGATTTCAAAAATTTTGAAGTTGAATTTAATTCGGTGCTAGCCGGACAAAACAAACTTAACCTTGAATTAGAAAGGATGCTCGGCGAAAAGAAAAATACTGAAAATGCAATTCGTCATGCAAATGAGTCGATTGAAAACATTAAGAAGTCTGTTTCTAAAAGAGAGATGGATATTTCATCCTCGCAGGACGAAGCGCAAACGCTAAGTAACATCATTTCGGAAAAGAAAATCGAACAAGAAAATCTTGAACTTGGTAAGCAAATATTGACTGAAGAAGAAAATAAAATCGATTCGGAATATAAATTGGTTCAATTGAAAATTTCGGAAATCGAAAACAAGCAGCGAAGCTTAAGAAAAGAGAAAGACATTGTTTCCGAAGCTGTCCATTCATCCGAAATGAAGCTTAATGAACTTGCTATGAAAATAAATTCACTTCAAGAAAACATTCAAGAAAATTATTCAATCTCACTTGAGCTAAAGGAATTTGAAGACAACGAAACATTTGACTTTAAACAGAGAACAGAAGAGGTTCATTCATTAAAGCAGCAGATTAAAAATCTTGGCCCTATAAATCTTCTTGCTTACTCCGAATATGAAGAGGAAAGAGGAAGATTTGAATTTTTGAATAAGCAGCGTAATGATTTGATAGAATCCGAAAAAGATATTGTTAAGACTATCGAAGAAATTAACATCAACGCTCAGACTCTTTTTATGGATACTTTTGAAAAAATAAGAACGAACTTCATAAATATTTTTAGAGGACTATTTAATCCCGGCGATGAAGCAGATCTGCGCCTTGAAGAAAACGCCGATCCGCTTGAAGGAAAAATCGAAATTATAGCAAAACCGAAAGGAAAACGACCGACATCAATCGAACTTCTTTCGGGAGGTGAAAAAACTTTAACCGCAATTGCACTTTTATTTGCAATTTATTTAGTAAAACCGAGTCCATTCTGTATACTTGACGAAATTGATGCCCCGCTCGACGACGCAAACATAGACCGATTTACAAAAATAATTCATGACTTCAGCAAGGATACTCAGTTTATAGTAGTAACACACAACAAGCGCACCATGGAAGCTGCTAGCACTCTTTACGGCGTAACAATGCAAGAAGAAGGTATTTCAAAATTAGTAAGCGTTAGATTTAATGAGGATTTAAGTTTTGTCTCATAACAAACGAAAATTCGAATTATTATTAGCTGCAATTTTTGCTTTTATTATAACACAGGCTTCCTTCGCTCAGTGGGTTAGCAACCCGGCTCTAAATACTTCTTTAGCGATTGAAACAGTTGATCCGATTAATATTTCCGCTATAAGTGATAAAAATAATGGCGCATTTGTTTTTTGGCAGGATAATAAATTTGGCTTTCAGAATGAGATTTTTTTTATGCACGTTGACGAGAGCGGCAGAATAAGCTTTAGGGCTGATGGTAAAAAAATAACAAGTCTTTTAGGACAAGCTGAAAACCCCGTTTGTACGGCAAGTCTTCCTAATAGCGCTGTTGTAATCTGGAAAGACTTTGCAAGATCAAAAAACGGAGACTTACTTGCACAGCGTGTTTCGCAAAATGGAACTTTATTATGGACCGACAACGGTATAGATATTTCCGGCTCGAAAGATGAAATAAGTGATTATTCTGCTAACTCAGATAATGATGGAAACACTTTTATTTCTTATGTGGCTAAAGAACCGGAAATTACCGGTGATTACAGAATTATTGTTAAGAAATTTTCACCGGGCGGAATGGAAATTTTTAAGCATGACGGAATTAGCCTAAATAAATCCAGTATTAAAAAAAATATGACCTCTGTAATTGCCGATGAAGAAGGGGGAGTATTTGTGTTTTGGCTTGAAGTTATAAACGAAAGAGTTATTCTTTTCGGTCAGCACGTTAGCCGGGAAGGAAAAGAAGTTTGGGGTAATAAGCCGGTTGAAATTTCTAGCAGAGTTCACAACGTTCTAAATTATTTTATTACAAAACTTGGCACATCAATATATGTCGCCTGGCAGACGCAAAGAATTGACAGAGTAATTTATCATCAACTTATCAGCGACAAAGGAATTCCTCTTTGGATTCCCGGTGGAAAACTTATAACAAATCTTAAAGGAAATCAGGTCAATCCTGTTGCGGTTGAAGTAGACTCCGGGATTGTTTTAAGTTGGACAAATGAAAATGATAAAACCAAAGAAATCTATTTGCAAAAGTTTGACAAACGCGGAAGACCAATGTGGGAAAAATCAGGAGTACCGGTTACAAGTTTCAGAAGTATACAATTTGGTCAGCGTCTTATTAGCGACGGTAAGGGTGGCGTAATAGTGGCATGGATTGACAGTAGAAACGATTCTACTTATGCAGATATTTATTCACAGCGATTTGATAACAGCGGAAAAATGCTATGGAATCCTCTTGGCATTGCGGTAGCTGCAAATTTTAATACTCCCAAAAGCTATTTAAACCTTGTTCCAAACGGTCTGGGAGGAGCAATTGCGATTTTTAAAAATCGCCGCAACAGCATCAATAAAATTTACGGTCAAAAGGTCTTTAACAATGGAGCGTATGTTTCACAAATATCCAAATTGAAAGCTACCGTACAAAACGATTCAATCAAAATTGCTTGGAATGTTACAAACGAAAGAGGAAAATCATTATACAATATCGAGAGAGCCGTTGAATCGGATGCAGGAACAATGACATGGAAAAATGTTGGAGCAATTCGTTCAAACGGATCAGCAAACAACAACACGTTCCAATACTTTGATGTTCCCGACACAACCGGAACTCTTTATTATAGAATTGAACAAACAGACGCTGCAAGCAATATTCAGACGTCTGATATTGCAAGAGTAAATTATTTCGGAGAGTCATCAGATTTTATTGTTATGCAAAATTCTCCCAATCCTTTTTCCGATTCAACTGAAATAAGTTTTTATTTGCCAAAAACCTCAAGGGTATCAATCGAATTTTATGACGGACACGTTGCGTTGATAAGCCAAATTGACGATAAAACTTTCCCGGCTGGAGAAAATCATGTTTTTTTTTCAGCACAAGGATTGAAACCGGGGATTTATTTTTACCGATTTATGGCTGATGATTTTGTCGATGTAAAAAAAATGGTACTAACTAATTGATGATGATGGAAAAGGTTTTCAAAATATTTGTAGACTTTGACGGTACAATTTCAAAAGAAGATGTTGGCGAAGCAATCTTCCGGGAGTTTGGCAATAAAGAAAAAGTTAACTCAATAATTACAAGCCTCCTGAAAGATGAAATATCGGCTAAAGATTGCTGGTTGATGTTATGCGATTCGGTGGGAGGAATTGACATTAGTAGATTAAAAAATTTTATTGATAAATTGGAAATTGATTCTACTTTTAAAAACCTTGATAAATATTGTGCTGAAAATAAGATCGAGCTTATTGTACTAAGCGATGGTTTTGATCTTTATATCAAGAGAATTTTTGAAAGAGAAAATCTTACTCATTTAAGTGTTTACTCCAATAAATTAGAAATAGACGAAAATAACCGTTTTGCCCCAGAATTTCCTTATTTCGATGCAAGCTGCACAACATCAGCAAACTGCAAACGAAATCATATTATTAGCCATAGCAGCGATGAAGATTTTACAATATTCATTGGTGACGGAAATTCTGATAAATATACCTCACAATTTTGCGATTTCATTTTTGCAAAAGATGACTTGCTAAAATTTTGCGAGTTGGAAAGAATCACCTATTTCCCTTACAATAATTTTGATGATGTGATATTGAAAATAGACCAGCTAAGATCAAAAAAGAGATTGAAGAAACGTCATCAAGCCGAGCTTAAGCGAAAAGAAATTTATATGACTGAATAGAATGTGTTCGCCCCGGCTTGTTTTAAAACCTGCCGGTATTATTTAATCACAGAAAATAATTTAACAAGAAAAAAATATATTATGTCAAACATCGCATCTAAATTTTTCAAATACCGGAGTTATACTCCGATACCATTTTTATTGTTAATGTTTTTTTATGAAGACGCAAACGTGTGGAGCTTAATTTTTGGTTTTATAATTGCGGTAACCGGCGAATTAATAAGATTGTGGGGAGTAAGCTGGGCAGGAAGCGAAACTCGCACAACAGGCAGCGTTGGCGGAACATTTTTAGTCGTAAGCGGTCCGTTTGGGCGGGTTAGAAATCCTCTTTATGTTGGAAATATTTTAATGTACTTTGGCCTTGGAGTTATGTCTTTCTCTATTTTTCCTTATCTGCAGATTGTTGCCCTGCTTTTCTTTTTTATTCAATACCATTTTATTATAAAAGAAGAAGAAGGATATTTGAGTAAAACTTACGGAAAGGATTATCAGGATTATCTTAACAATGTACCAAGGTTCATTCCTCGATTTACGCGATACAAAGCAAGTAATGTTGAACAGCCTCCATTTAATTTGAAGGAAGGATTGAAATCGGAAAAAAGAACTTTACAAGCCTTTACTCTTGTTTCCTTGACAATTTTTCTGCTTTGGTTTTTTAGAAGAATGTGAAATTAAGTTGAAGAATCTTAATAAAAATATTTTAATTATTGCCGGAGAAGCCTCCGGTGATTTGCATGGCGCTTCTTTGGTAAAAGAATTGAAAAAGATAGATAACAATATAAAAATTTTCGGAATCGGCGGCGATAAAATGGAAGCAGCCGGGATGGAATTAATTTATCACATAAACAAAATGGCTTTCCTTGGATTCGTTGAAGTGTTGAAGCATCTTCCGTTTATAAGAAAAGTACAAAAAGATTTAATCCAACTTGTTAAAGAAAAAAATATTCGAAATGCTGTGTTGATTGATTACCCCGGCTTCAATTTAAGTATTGCAAAGAAATTGAAAAAACTAAACTTAAAAATTGTCTATTATATTTCACCCCAAATATGGGCTTGGGGCGCTGGCAGGATTAAGAAGATTCGAAATCTTGTCAACAAAATGTTAGTTGTGTTTCCTTTTGAAGAAAATTTTTATAGGAAAAGCAACATTGATGTTGAGTTTGTGGGGCATCCCCTATTAGAAAGAATTGAAGACTATACTTTTTTAACGAAAAATGAGCTCTTCCTAAAATTTGGCCTTGAACAGGAAAAAGAGATTTTGCTTATTCTTCCCGGTAGCCGTTTGCATGAAGTTGAAAAAATATTTCCTGAAAGCATTATGGCTGCAAAGAAAATTTCTGAAGAATTTAATATGCAAATTGTTGTTGCGTGCGCGCCTAATATCGACGATAGAATTTTTAATAGGATTACCGGAGTTAATAACTTTATAGTTGTAAAGGGTTATACCTACGATTTTCTGAAGAACGCTAAAATCGGAATAGTAAAATCCGGGACTTCAACTTTAGAGGCCGCGCTGTTCGAGCTTCCGATTGTGGTCGTGTATAAAACAAGTCTCTTAACGTACATAATCGGGAAAAAGTTGATTAAGGTCGGTAATATCGGCATGGTAAATATTGTCGCCGGAGAAAAAGTGGCGCCGGAACTTATTCAAGATAATGTTTCTCAAGAAAAAGTCTACACTGAACTAAAGAGGATTTTATCCGATAAAAACCTATTACTCTCAATCAAGAAAAAGATGTCGGAAATTAAGACAAAGTTAGGAACAATAGGCGCTTCTGAAAGAGCAGCAAAAATTATTTACAGATTGCTAAATGAAGCTTAAAACGGCTCGACAGAATTTTTTAAGATTTACTGGATATTATCTTCTTCATTTTGCTTTGAATGTTCTTTGTAAAAGCTTGAAATTCAATTACACAAATAAACAAGTAATTGAAGAAATGGAAGTGCAAAAGAAAAATTTTATTCTTGCATTTTGGCACGGTAGTATGTTGCTCCCATGGTATTTATTCCGCAACAAAAATTTCGCTGCACTAACCAGTCAAAGCAAGGACGGAGATTTGTTAGCAAAAATTTTAAGACAGTGGAATTTTAATGTTGTAAGAGGATCTAGCAGTCAAGGCGGCAGCGTAGCGCTAGGAATTTTGATAGACTATGCAAAAAACAATAGGTCTATCGCTTTAACTCCGGACGGACCGAGAGGTCCTTTTCATCAATTTAAAGCTGGTGCTGTTATTACCGCAAAGAAAAGCGGTTTGCCTCTTGTACTTGTAGCCGTTGGGATAAATCGTAAAAGGATTTTAAAAAGCTGGGATAAGTTTGAAATTCCAAAACTTTTTTCCGAGGTGAATATTTTATTTTCTGATCCGATTTATGTTGATGCTAATTTAAGTCACGATGAAACTTCGAAAGAAATTGAAAAATGTGAGCTGCTGTTAAATGAACTACATGATAAGGCAAATAGGTTTTTATGAAAATATTGATTAGTGAATCGATTTAATGAAATTACTAAAGATAATATTGCTTCCGTTGCTTCCTATCTATGCGTTGATAGTTAGACTAAGAAATATTTTCTTTGACATAAATATTTTTAAGAGCCGAAAGGTAGATGCAATAATTATATCTGTAGGAAATCTTACTGTCGGTGGCTCCGGCAAAACTCCGATGGTGATTTATCTTTTAAATCTGCTTAAAAATGAAAGTATGCTAGTTGGAGTATTAAGTAGAGGTTACGGAAGAAAATCTCGCGGCTATGTTTTGGTTTCTAACGAAGGAAAAATTCTAACTACGGTCGATCAGTGCGGGGATGAAATTTTTCATACTGCTAAAGAAACAAAAGCCCCAGCAGCTGTTTCTGAAAATCGAGTTAAAGGCGCAATAAGATTAATTAAAGAAACCGGTATAAAAACCATAGTCCTTGATGACGCATTTCAACACCGCTGGATTTATCGCGATGTAAACATTCTTTTGTTTGAACAGCGGTTCTTAACTGATACCGGATTATTTAATCAAAGCTTACTTCCTGCAGGATTAATGAGAGAGCCGTTCAGCTCGATTAAAAGAGCGGATGCTATTATCATAAATAGAAAATTTTCTGAAATTTCCGATGTGCCTGTAAATTTAAAAACATTTTTCAACGATATAAAAAGCTTTACGGCATTTTATGAAGCAATAGGATTCGTTGATATAAAAAAACAAACCTTCTATAAAATAGAAGATTTTGAAGGACAGAAAAGTTTGGTCGTCTCCGGAATTGCGAATCCATTTTCGTTTATCAACGCACTGAAACAAACGAAAGTAGATACACAAAACCAGATCATGTTTAGAGATCATAAAAATTATACCTTAAAAGAAGTTCATAGAATTAGAAAAGAATTTTATGACACAAATTCTCACTCGGTTGTAACAACAGAAAAAGATGCAGTTAAACTCTATAAGTTTTCTAAGGAACTCGATGATATTGATATTTTCTATTTGAAGATTCAAATTAAAATAGATGATGAAAAATCGTTCAAAGAATTTTTATTTAATAAATTATCAACTTCATAGAGGGTTAAAAAGATCAATAATTCATGCGATTCAAAAATAAAATAACAATATTTCTATAATATTCAATTCAATTAATTTAAAGGAAAAATATAAATGGTTAAACAACAAAAATATGTTTACTTCTTCGGTAATAAAAAAGCCGAGGGTAAAGCAGATATGAAAAATCTTCTTGGTGGTAAAGGCGCTAACCTTGCGGAAATGGTAAACATCAGCTTACCGGTTCCCGCTGGCTTCACAATTACAACCGAAGTATGCACCTATTATTATGATAATAAAAATAAATATCCTAAGGAACTAAAAGACCAAGTCATTTCCGCATTAAAAAAAGTTGAGACTGCAATGGGCGCAAAATTTGGCGACTCATCTAATCCACTTTTAGTCTCTGTTAGAAGCGGCGCAAGAGCTTCTATGCCCGGAATGATGGATACAATCCTTAACCTTGGATTAAATGATATAACAGTTCAAGGAGTAATTAAGAAAACTAACAACCCTCGCTTTGCATACGATTCTTACAGAAGATTCGTTCAAATGTACGGCGACGTAGTGCTTGGGCTTAAGCCGGTTGACAAGCATGATGAAGATCCGTTTGAAGTAATTCTTGAAAAGAAAAAACATGCTAATGGAGTTAAACTTGATACAGAATTAACAGCAGACCATCTGAAAGAATTGGTTGAAGAATTCAAAACGGCTATCAAAGAAAAAACCGGTTATGATTTTCCTAATGATCCAATGGAACAACTTTGGGGTGCAGTAGGTGCAGTATTCGGTTCGTGGATGAACGATAGAGCAATTGTTTATAGAAAATTAAACGGTATACCTGCGAGTTGGGGAACCGCTGTTAATGTTCAATCAATGGTATTTGGAAATATGGGAGAGGATTCAGGAACCGGAGTTGCATTTACCCGTGATCCTGCTGCAGGCGATAATATTTTCTATGGTGAATATCTGTTTAACGCCCAGGGTGAAGATGTCGTTGCTGGTATAAGAACTCCTCTTCCGATCGCAAAATTAAATGAAGACGACCCTGTTATTTATAAACAACTTGACGGCATTAGAAAAACTCTTGAAAAACATTATAAAGACATGATGGATATTGAATTTACAATTCAACAGGGAAAGTTGTGGATGCTTCAGTGCCGGGTAGGGAAGAGAACTGGATTTGCAGCAGTTAAAATGGCTGTTGATATGGTCAAAGAAAAATTAATTGAAAAGGAAGAAGCTATTAATCGTATTGAACCGAATCAGTTAAATCAATTGCTTCGCCCAATCTTTGATCTAGAACAAAAACGTAAATCAATTGATGCTGGTAATTTTCTTGCAAAAGGATTGAACGCCGGGCCTGGCGCTGCTTCAGGAAAAATTGCTTTGAGCGCTCAAGATGCTGAAGAGATGGCGGCTAAGGGAGACAAAGTTATTCTCGTAAGAATTGAAACATCTCCCGAGGACATTAAAGGAATGAACGCCTCAGAAGGTATTTTAACAGCACGCGGAGGTATGACTTCCCACGCTGCTTTAGTTGCGCGTCAAATGGGAAAGGTTTGCGTTGCTGGGTGCGGAACATTAAAGATTAATTATAAAGAAAGATCAGTTGGGGTAGAAGGAAAAGACCTTCTTCTTCACGAAGGAGACTATATCTCTATAGACGGAACAACCGGCGAAGTAATTTCGGGAAAGATCGAAACAAAGCCTTCAGAAGTCATTCAGGTTTTAATTAATAAAACACTTGATCCGAAAGATTCACCCGTTTATCAAACTTATGCAAGCTTGATGAGTTGGGCAGATAAATTAAGGAAGCTTAACATTAGAACGAATGCAGACCAGCCGGATCAAGCCGCTAATGCTGTTGCCTTCGGGGCTGAAGGAATCGGGCTTTGCCGCACCGAACACATGTTCTTTGGAGGAGACAGAATAATGGCTGTTAGAAAAATGATCGTCTCGGATACCGTTGAAGATAGAAAGGCAGCGCTTGCAGAACTTCTTCCACTTCAAAGAGAAGACTTCCACGGAATTTTTGAAGTTATGAAGGGTTTGCCGACAACTATTAGAACACTTGATCCCCCGCTTCATGAATTTTTACCTCATGAAGAGAAAGAGCAAATTGAGCTTGCAAATGCATTAAATATCCCGCTTGAAAAATTGAAACAGAAAATCGACAACTTGCATGAATTCAATCCCATGCTAGGCTTTAGAGGCTGCCGCCTTGGCATTTTTTACCCGGAAATAACGGAAATGCAAGCCCGCGCCATTATGGAAGCCGCTTGCGATGTAGCTGCGATGGGAATAAAGGTTAAGCCGGAAATCATGATTCCTCTCGTTAGTGATCTTAATGAATTTAAACTTCAGGAATCAATTGTAAGAAGAGTAGCTGAAGAAGTTATGAAAGAAAAAGGAAAGAAGATTAGCTACATGGTTGGAACAATGATTGAGCTTCCGAGAGCTGCTATTACCGCTGATAAAATTGCACAGCGTGCTGAATTTTTCAGTTTTGGAACAAACGATCTTACCCAAACAACCTTTGGTCTTTCAAGAGACGATGCCGGTAAATTTCTTCCTCTTTATGTTCAAGATGAAATTTTACCAAACGATCCTTTTGAAGTTCTTGACCAAGAAGGAGTAGGACAACTTGTAAAAATGGGGACTGAAAGAGGTCGCTCAACTCGCCCCGACCTTAAAGTTGGTATTTGTGGTGAGCATGGTGGTGAACCTGCTTCGGTTGAATTTTGTCACAGAACGGGTTT
>JAJYSI010000554.1 GCA_021793635.1 Bacteroidota bacterium | reverse complement strand
AATCACACAGAAGACCACAAATCCCTAAAGAATCACCTACGAGAATAACGTCAACAGACGCTTCTTCAGCTAATTTTGCAGTTGGATAATCATAAGCTGTAACCATTGCTATCTTTTCGCCGGCTTCTTTCATTTTTTTAAAATCAGTTGTTGTTTTCATTTCATTCTCCTCCTTATTTAGAGGATACGAAACAAAATGTTGCTCCAATCAACAAAAAGAGTCCTTCTGAAGACAGAAGGACTCCATGGATTATTTATCAGAAAATAAGCAACATGCTTCGTCCACAAAAGACGAAGTTTGTTCCGGTCCTCTGTCCTAGTCCATCTTATTTTTGGATCAAGGCAGAATATCATTTGTTATCTTTTATTAGCCAAGAGGTGCAGTTCACAATGATACTGCCCACCAAAAGTATAGCAAATTTCAACTATACTGACTACAGTATAATATCGATTCATCGACAGATAGTAACAAAAACTGCTTTTATTCTGGTATGTCGATATCCGCGGAATATATATCATGAATATTTCCTTGATTGTCACGCAATTTTAATACGCCAGTTTCAGAGATGCCTAAGGCTTTACCAGTGATGCTTCCTGTTATCGTTCGTGCCGTAATTTCTTTCCCAATACTGTTCGAATAGCTTTCCCATAAAAGTTTAATCGGTGTAAAACCCTTTTCGAGATACAGCTCATAATATTTTTCAAGCTTTAATAGAATCGTCTGTACTAAAGCTGCTCGCGAGTGTCTTTTTCCAGTTTGAATAGCTAGAGAAGTCGCAATCTCTTGCAATTCTGGAGGAAAGTCCTCTTCTTTTTGATTCACATTCATTCCTATCCCGATGACAATAAAGTTTATTTTATCTGCTTCTGCTTGCATTTCTGTTAAGATACCGGTGATCTTTTTGCCTGCTATTAAAATATCATTCGGCCATTTAATATCTGCTTGTATACCACAAACTTCTTCAATCGCCTGAACGACAGCAACAGCTGTTATTAAGGTAAACTGTGGTGCTTGTTGCGGTGGGACATTTGGCCTAAGTATTAAGCTCATCCAAATACCAGCATGCTTAGGAGAATGCCAAGAACGTGCAAGTCTACCTCTTCCACTCGTTTGTTCATCCGCAATGACCAGCGTTCCTTCTGGCAATCCTTGCTGACCAAACTCCACTGCTGCTCTTTGTGTTGAATCCACTGTTTCTAAATAACGGATTACTTGACCAAATTTTTTCGTTTGTAATCCTAATTGAATTTCATTTTCCGATACTTTTTCTGATTTATTGACGACCCGATATCCTTTCCTACGAACAGCTTCTATTTCAAAACCACTGTTTCTTAACTCTTCTATATGTTTCCAAACTGCGGTTCTCGAGCAGTTTAAAATATCCGCTAATTTTTGTCCTGATATAAATTCACCGTTCGCATTTGTAAATGCTTCTAATAATTTTTTTCTGATTGGTGATTGCATGATTGCAGCCACTCCCTTATTGGCTCTTTTTCATTTTTTATTTCTTTATTTAAAATAGCAACTTCCACTTTTTCCAAAACTTTTTTTATCCACGGCCCCCCAGGTCGCTGGAACCAAGCCATTAAATCCCGACCATCGACAGCGAGTTCCTTTCTATCTGTAATTTTCATTTGATAAAATTGGGACTGAATATGATCGATACCAGGTTGCACAGGCAATTGTTTTAACGTTAAATAGACAGTCTCTACATCAGTAGCTGTTTCAAGTTTTGCTTCGTATAACCGATAGAGTGTCCACGCTTTTTCCATTCTCGTTTTTAAATAATGAAATGCATTTGTTAAATAGTTTATTTTTTTTGCAGGTAACTTCCATTTTCTTAAAAATTCTGGCACTTGGTTTGTTTGTAAATAAAAAAGAATAACGAGCCACATTTGATTTTCAGTAAGGTCGTCCATCTGTAGGCTTGTACTTTTTTGCAACACTTGCTTCCCTTCACTTAAACCTGGCAAATAACGGTATACACCTGTATCAATGAGTATGTGGAATGCAGCTTTTTTATTTTTTCCTTTTAGCAGCTTGGTAAATTCCATCGTTTTCCGTTCAACAGCAATATGTTGTAATAAAGGAGCAGATGTCGTCAAGGCCTCTTTCGTTTTCTCATGGAGCTGGAAGTGCAGTTGACTGACAAACCGAACTGCTCGAAGCATTCTTAATGCATCTTCATGAAAACGCTCTTCTGGATCACCAACTGTTTCAATTAATTTTTTTTTAATTGCTAGTTGGCCATTGAAAGGATCGATCAGTTCCTCTTTCTTATTCATTGCGATTGCATTCATCGTAAAGTCACGTCTCTTTAAATCTTCTTCTAAAGAGCGAATAAAAGTCACATGTTCTGGTCTGCGATGATCTTTATAAATTGATTCTGTTCTAAAAGTAGTGACTTCGTAGCCTTTTCCATTGTGGATAACGAGGATTGTCCCATGTTCAATACCGATATCTACTGTTTTTGGAAATAGCGCTTTTATTTCATGAGGCAAAGCAGATGTGGCAATATCAACATCTTCTATTGTTCGTTGCAGTAAATAATCACGTATCGAACCACCGACAAAATATGCCTCATATCCAGCGGCTTCAATTTTTTCAATAATTTGTATTGCCGTATTATAATATTTTTTTACTTATTTTTCTTTTTTCATT
>JAJYSI010000553.1 GCA_021793635.1 Bacteroidota bacterium | reverse complement strand
TTCCGATCTGGAAGCGGCAAATCTTACGAGTGCGCTTAAGGGGCAGACGAAAACTCAAGGCAACTGGGGCGAATTTATTCTGGAAAGTATTCTTGAAAAATCCGGATTGGTTAAAGGAAGAGAATATCTTGTGCAGGAAAGTATTACTGCTGAAAGCGGAAAGAGATTCCAGCCGGATGTACTTGTAATGCTGCCGGAAAATAAAACCATTGTGGTCGATTCAAAAGTTACTCTTGTTGCATATGAAAGATTCTGCTCAGCAGAAACTGATGAGGATAAATCATCCGCGTTACGGGAACATATTTTAGCGATAAGAAATCATATTAAGAATTTAAGCTCTAAAAATTATCAGCAGCTTTATCAGATACAAAGCCTGGATTTTGTTTTGATGTTTCTTCCGGTAGAGCCGGCGTTCAGTATTGCGGTACAATATGAGAGCGGGATTTTTAACGATGCGTTTGAAAAGAACATTGTCATTGTAAGCCCTTCAACTCTTTTGGCAACTCTAAGAACAATTGCCAGCATCTGGCGGCAGGAGAATCAAAATAAAAATGCATTGGAAATTGCCCGGCAAAGCGGTGCGCTGTATGATAAGTTTGTAGGCTTTGTTGATGATCTAATTATCGTCGGGAAAAAAATTGACGATGCAAAAGGAAGCTATTCTGATGCGATGAAGAAGCTTCATGAAGGAAGAGGAAACCTAGTAATCAGTGCCGAAAAAATAAAAGCACTTGGCGCCAAAGCTACCAAGTCTTTACCAAAGCCATTGCTTGATAGAACGGATAATGGAGAAGAGGATCTGTTAAACTGATACAAATAATATTAGTTGGTATCAGTTTTCTGAGAATCAAAAAAATATTTTGAAATTATGTTAAAAATAAGGTAAATATAACCCACAGTTTTTTGATATGAGTATTATAAAATGGAAACTATAAAAATTATTACTAAGGTCAAGAATAATCAGATTCATTTAACTATCCCCAAAAAACTTGGGACTGAAGATGTTGAAGTTGAAATAACTCCCATAAAAAAACTATCGGATGGAGATGCCTGGAAAAAAGATTTTGGTTGGATTTCTGGGTGGGATATAAATGAGGAAGAAATAAGAATGAAATCTTGGAAAATAAATCAGTTCTAATCGATACTTCTATTCTAATAGAATTCTTAAGAAACAAAAATAAAAGTCAGACTGTACTTTGGTCATTAAAAGAGAAGTACATTTGTTACGTCTCCAGTATTACAGTATTTGAACTATATTGCGGTGCAAAGTCGGAAGTTCATTTACAAGATTTGGATAAGCTTTTCAAATAGCTTAACGTGGTACCTTATGATGAAGAGTCAGCAATAATTTCTTCAAATATATAAATCATTAAAAGACAAAAACCAGTTAATTGAATATCGAGACATTTTCATTGCTTCTGCTGCGATTAAAAAAGATTATGAAATAGCCACATTGAACTCCAAGCATTTTGATAGAATCAACCAATTGCGCGTGCTGGCAATTATTTTATCGTAAACATTTTAGATTTCTAATTATCCGTCCATTTTCAAAACTTCATCAAATTCTTCTTTTGCTACCGGCATAACAGACAGCCGGTTTCCTTTTTGAATAAGCTTCATCTTCTGAAGTTTTTTATTGTTTTTAATTTCTTGAAGAGTAACCGGTCTTTTGAATTCTTTAACTAGTTTAATATCGACCATGTACCATACCGGATTATCCGGAGTTGCGGAAGGAAAGAAGTGGTGACTGTCGGGGTCAAATTGTGTGTGGTCAGGGTAGCCTTCCTTTACAACTTCGCAAACACCGACCACTGCTAAAAGTTCGGTGCTGCTGTGATAGAATAAAACACCATCACCGATTTTCATTTCGTCGCGTAACAAATTTCTTGCCTGATAATTGCGAACGCCATCCCAACATGTTGTTTGGTTCTTACTTTTCTTTAAAGCTTCGATTGAGAATGCATCAGGTTCTGATTTAAGGAGCCAATACTTTTTTGCCACTGTATCCTTTATGCTAATTTTATTAAACCTAACTTCAAATATAAACTGTCATTTTATAAGACTGGTTGCTTAAAGTCATTACTGATTAGCACGATAAAAAAATATGATATAATATGACGGCTTAGTAAATTGATATTCTATCCGGCGTAAGATATATTAAAAATCAAAATTTTAAGATTTATGAAAAGTGTAATTTTAATTTCATTCTTGATTTTATCTCAGTCAAGTTTTGCTCAGAATGAAGGTGCGTTCCAGATTGCCCGCCTCAAATACGGAGGTGGCGGTGATTGGTACAACGGTCAGAGTGAGGAACCGAACTTGCTTAACTTTGTTGCACAGAATACAAATATAAAAGTCAAAGCTGATTACACATGGGTAGATATTAATTCCGATGCAATCTTTTCCTATCCTTTCTTATTTATGACAGGGCATGGAAATATTGTTTTCACAAAAGATGAATGCGACAGATTAAGAAAATATTTGGAAGCAGGCGGTTTTCTTTATGCTGATGATGATTATGGAATGGATAAATCTTTCAGAAGAGAGATGAAAAAAGTTATCCAGGCCCGGGCAGGCTGCGAGCTGGCATAAAATAACCCGCATCAGCTGATGCGGGTTTTCTGGTGTCAGGGCGTGTGTTGATGACTATATCACCAGGGTGAA
>JAJYSI010000552.1 GCA_021793635.1 Bacteroidota bacterium | reverse complement strand
GATCTGCTGAAGACTATTTTGATTTCGTAATCCGAGATCAAGCAAAACAATATTCGGTTCCGATTTGCCTATGCATTGAAGTGCTTTTGTACAATCTCCAAATGCAGCACATGCTTTCATATCGCGCTGCTTATCGATCATCGCTGTTATACCCTCTCGCAGGAGCCTATTATCTTCGATAATCACAATGGAGATTTTTTTCATTTTTATGCTGATATCGTTGGATAAAAGATATTGATCTACTTAATATACTTTTATGAATCTGATTTTAGTATGTAAATTACTCCATTTCCCGGATTCTTAAAAGCTTATTTTATAAATTAAGATTGCACTAACAGTAAGATTTATAGCTTTTATTCTAATTCTTTCGTAATCACTTTCCATTATAAAAAATCATTTTGGGAACAGGCGTTTTTCCAACGGGAATGAATTCATGACGGTTAGTATCCAGATGAGAAGATAGAATGAACTTAATATGCTGGGCAAAGTTTCTTGCATTAAACGGCTCTTCGATTAAATGAGTATATCCCCGCGATAATAGATATTCCCTGTTGCCGGCAAGCTTCAAAAGTGTATATCCGACAATCGGAAATGAATTATAGCTGGTCATATTCTTAATTGTATTTGCCGTGTTTATTCCGGTGCCTTCAGGATGCAAATTAATATCTATCATTATAAGATTGTAGTTATTCAAGCTTGAAAGGTGAAGCGCTATGCTGGCAGAGCTTGTTATATGCAGTTGGCAAAACTCGGATAATAAATTATTTATGATTGATGAGGCAGCAGGTGCATCCTCTAATAATAGGATTTTGTACATTTGGTTTTCCTTGTTAAATTAAAAGACGCCGGCGGCAAATGATATTTACGTTTCCGGGGATTACTTGGTCGGTAAAGGTATCCTTATTGTTACTCTAAAACAAGGATAACTAAAATAAAAGAACTAACGTTTGCCTAAAAGCTAACTAAAACACCAATTGAGTTGGGGGTAGGTATAATGAATAATTCTTGTTCTCCTTCCCTTTTTCTATAGAATGAATGGTTATAAAGTTACCAGCAAAAAAACTAATTATTCTCCTGGCAATTTGGCTTTCCGAATAAAGAAGAAATATGGATCTTTTAATTTTGTATATTCTCTTATATAAATATTAGGAAGAAAAGCAACTGATTATTTTATAATTTTTTATTCTTGGATTACCAAACAAGTGCAAATAATTTTGAGTTATTGAGAGATAAATTATTCATCTGCAATGTTGATGAATTAAATGCAAAACGATTTAATAAAATTCTTTCGGCTTTCAATAATAAAAATAATTGAATAAGAAAACTCAAAATTTATGAAACAGCTTTTACTGATTGCATTATCATTTTTAATCGCATCAAGTTTGAATGCGCAAATTTCGGTAGGATACATAAATGGATATTACGACAGCTATCCTGCTTCCGCAATTGATTACACAAGCCTTACATATATTGCTATGTCGTTCATTTATCCCAATGCCGACGGAAGCATAAGTGTTGATTCCTGGTTTTTAAATCCAACGCTGGTAAATACCGCCCACGAACACGGAGTAAAAGTAATTGTTTCAGTTGGGGGTTACGGCGGTTCAATCGGCTTCAGTCCGATGGCAAAAGACACTACAGCAAGAAAAAATTTTGTAAACAACCTTGTTAATTTCTGTAAGACAAATAATTTTGACGGCGCCGACCTTGACTGGGAATACCCTGCAGCAAGCGACAGAAACAATTTTACAGCCCTTTGCGCGCAAATTAGACAAGCATTTAATGAAAATAATATTTCCACTCTAAGCGCAGCAATTCCTTCACAGGATTGGTCAAACGCTTATGATATTGCCCAGCTTAAAAATTATCTGGATTGGTTCGGTATAATGACGTATGATTTTTACGGCACTTGGGAAACTACTTCCGGCAACGATGCGCCGCTTTATTCTTCAGCTAAACAATCCGGCTCAATGGACAACAGCGTAAACTATTATACATTGAGAGGAATGCCAAAAAACAAGCTCTGCGTAGGTATGCCCTTCGGCGGATATCTATTAAATTCCAGTGCAATGTATTCTTCAAACTCCGGCGGTTCTTCCATTTCTTACGTTGATGCAAATGCAAAAAAACTTTCGGGCTGGAATTATATTTGGGACGATGTTTGCAAACAGCCTTATCTTCAAAACTCATCCCGCACGCAAATAATAACTTATGACGATACAATTTCTATTAAGCTGAAATGCGAGTATATCCGTAAAAACAATTTAAAAGGAACTATTGTCTGGAAGATTGGGAGAGATTATCTTGACGGACATTCTCCTCTTCTTTCAATGATCGGGAAATACCTAATGGAATACCCGGTACAAATTCCGGCTGCACCTTCTCTGGTTTCACCTTCAAATGGAGAGACCGAAGATTCAACATCTGTAATACTAAAATGGAAACCTACCGATTCGACTACTTCTTATCATTTGCAATTTTCTGACGCCCCGGATTTCTCAAGAGTTCTTGGCGATAAAGCAGGAATAAATCTTAATTATTTTACAATCGGCAATCTGCAGAACAATAAAAAATATTATTGGCGAATTTCAGCCGCAAACTTAAACGGCTCTGGCGATTGGTCGGATGTTTGGAGCTTCACTACAAAAATTTTTACTGCGGTAAAAA
>JAJYSI010000551.1 GCA_021793635.1 Bacteroidota bacterium | reverse complement strand
AATAATTTAGGTAAATTAATACCGGCAATTAATAAGCAGTTGCATGAAGTTTCTTAATTGTAAAGTTTATTTAAGCTTTACTTCAGAAAAAAAAAGCTTAATCTTAAACTTTAAGCTTGATTTACTGTTTGAGTTCAAGTCTAAGAATTAAATAAGAGGCTAAAAATAATTTCAACGGGAATAGGGATGAGAAAAATATTAGTTATAGACGATGATGAAAGTATGCGCGTAATAATTACCGCCGTACTTAAAGAATTCGACTGCCGTATTTTTAATGCCGATAGCGGCAGTGAAGGTATCGCGGTTCTTGAAAAAGAACATCCCGATATTATAATTTCGGATTTAATCATGCCTGGTATATCAGGGCTTGATATCCTAAAGCGCGCCAAAGAATTTGACGAATCCATCCAGATAATTATACTTACAGCCTACGACAATATGTCCTCAACTATAAAAGCTATTCAGTTGGGCGCTTTCGATTACCTTTCCAAACCTTTTGACCATGAACATTTCAAACACCTTGTAAAGAGGGCTCTTAGCAGCAAAGAGCTTAAAGACAAATATACAACTGAAGCTCCGGAGGCTGAAAAAGAATATCCGGATGAAACTAACCTGATTGGTAATACGACGGAGATGAAAGAAATTTATAAGTCAATCGGTCTTGTTTCGATTAACCGTGTTTCTGTTTTAATTGAAGGTGAAAGCGGTACGGGTAAGGAACTGGCGGCAAGGATTATTCATCATTCAGGCATTACAAAGGATTTTCCATTTGTTGCCGTTAACTGCAGCGCTTTAACGGAAACTCTTCTTGAAAGCGAATTATTCGGTCACGTGAAGGGAGCCTTTACCGGAGCCATTAGGGATAAGAAAGGCAAGTTTGAGCTTGCCGGCAATGGTACGATTTTACTAGATGAAATTTCTGAAATATCTCCGAATATTCAGGTGAAGCTGTTAAGAGTAATTCAAGAAAAAGAATTTGAAAGAGTAGGAGGGGAGACGACTATAAGCGTTAATGCAAGAATAATAGCCGCCACAAACAAAAACCTGGAAGAGCTCGTTAAGCAGGGGAAGTTCAGGGAAGACCTTTATTACAGGTTAAGAGTGTTTACTATTACCATGCCTCCGCTGCGGTCAAGGAAGGAGGATATTCCTCAGCTTGTTGTACATTTTCTTGCAAAGATAAATAATGAACTGCATAAAAACGTTCACGTTATTCCGTATGAGGTAATGGAAATTCTGCAGAGCTATAAATGGGTGGGCAATGTACGTGAGCTTGAAAATATTTTAACGCAGGCAGTTGTGCTTGCTAAAGGAAATATTCTTGAAAAAGAATATTTATTCTTAAGATCCGAAAACGGGCTGGCAAGAAAAGTAGATCTTAAAACTAAACTTACACTTGCAGAGGTTGAAAGAAACCATATTACCGAAGTTCTGCAATCTATAAATTGGAACAAAAACCAGGCGGCAAAAATACTTGGCATTTCAAAATCAACTCTTTATAAGAAGATTGAAGAATACGGAATTGAAAGGGGAAATAAAACTTAATAACAGGAGTTAAGCAGCAAATAACCTATGAAGATGTCATCTTTATTATGGCAGCAATTTATAAAACAACGAGCTCTATAAAAATTAATTAACTTCATTAGTTATAAAGATGACATTTCTAAGCTTGCGAAAATTTATTCAGTAATAGATTGTGTACCACGGATCAATTAGTAGTTATTTGATACCTGCATTCCGATTATTGTACTTTGCTTTTAAGTATACTGTTTATTAAATCAGTTTAACCGGCTTATTGGCAAGGCATTCTGTCGGTATAATATTTGACATTAAAAATACCGAGTTTATAATTCACGTTACGCCGAACCTTGGAAAATTGATATATTGGAAAATTATAATTCCGATTTTTCTCTATTACTCCGATTCTCTAAGGGTTGAATTTTTAACAATATTTAGATCATCTTTATTTTACTTAAAGGATGGTATCTCTTAGCTTGCGTAACTTCATTTTGATCTAATAATTATTATTTGAGGTTTTGATGGAGACTGCCTTATTCGAGGAGCTTTTGTCATATCCAACCGGTTTGTTAGTATTTAGATATGCGGATAAGGAATATTGTATTGATATTAAATATGTCTTAAGTATTGTAAACCCAAACAGCTTAGACGCTGCCGGTTATTCTATTAATAAGGTTAGCCATACCGTAAAATACAAGGATAAAAGCATACCGCTTCTTAAGTCGTCGGTTATTTTTAATTCTAAGATTTCAAGCATTATAAATAATCACCGGTTAATAATTTTATTTTACAACGGACAGACCTTTTCATTCCTGGTTGATAAAATAATTGAAATAATTTCTTTAACCGAGAAGATGATTAAAGATATATCATATAACAAATTGAAAGAAAATGTTTACCTAACCGGATCAATTGAATATGAGGGACGAACTATTTTTGTTTTGAATCTTAAAAAGCTTGTTAAATAAAACTTTTCGTTATCAATTTGTACGCTGAACAAATCCATGAAATTTCAGAATACAAACTAATAATAACGATTCACTAAACTCATCCTTGCTCAATGCCTATTCTCTATGCACTCCAAAGCATTCCGATTTTAGAACTAACTATACGTAAATAAGACTTTTTATTTTATAAGCCAATACTTTTTTCCCT
>JAJYSI010000550.1 GCA_021793635.1 Bacteroidota bacterium | reverse complement strand
GCGCACTAATTCATAAACCGGATATTTTATTTTTAGATGAGCCAACTACAGGCATAGATGCAGTATCCCGCACTGATTTATGGGATATGCTAAAGAATTTAAAGAAGCAAGGAATTACAATTTTAGTTTCTACACCGTATATGGATGAGGCAACTTTGTGCGATAGAATTGCATTAATTCAGAAAGGGAAAATCCTATCTATTGACACACCAATTAATATTACAAAAAGATATGAAGGAAAATTAATTGCAGCTAAATCAAAATTTATGTATAAATTATTAAACGATATCAGGGATTTCCAATATACTCTCGATTGCTTTGCCTTCGGAGAATATCTTCACGCAACGTTTATAGACGATAAAAATAATCACATTCAAGAGTTGAAAGATTATTTGACCGCAAGAGAACATACACAACTGGATTTGAAAATCATTGAACCCAGTGTTGAGGATTGTTTTATTAAACTGATGCAAAAATGATATGAACGGTATAGTAATAAACACTCAGGATCTGACAAAAAAATTTAATGATTTTATTGCTGTGGATAAGATTACATTTGCTGTAAACCGGGGTGAGATATTCGGGTTTGTAGGTGCTAATGGTGCCGGGAAAACAACTGCTATACGTATGCTCTGCGGGCTGCTTTCTCCAAGTTCGGGCTCGGCAACAGTTGCAGGTTATGATCTTTACAAAGAGACAGACGTTATAAAGAAAAGTATCGGTTACATGAGCCAGAAATTCTCTCTTTATGAGGATCTTTCTGTGGCGGAGAATATAAGATTTTACGCAGGAATTTACGGCTTAACGGACAAGCAAATAAAAGAAAAAAGCGAGGATTTAATTGACAGGTTGCAACTGCAAAGCGAAGTAAAAAAAATGGTGCGTGATTTACCATTGGGCTGGAAACAAAAACTTTCATTTTCGGTTGCAATAATTCACGAACCTCAAGTAGTATTTCTAGATGAACCTACGAGCGGCGTTGATCCGGTTATGCGCAGGCAATTTTGGGATTTAATATATGCTGCCTCCGAAAAAGGAATTACTGTGTTTGTAACAACGCATTATATGGATGAAGCCGAATACTGCAACAGGGTCTCGATAATGGTTGACGGGAAGATTAAAGCGCTTGATACTCCGCAGAATTTAAAGAAAAGCTACAATGAAGCCGACATGAGCGGAGTGTTTTACAAGATTGCACGCAGTGCAAAGCGAAACGGTGATTAATATGAAGAGTTTATTATTAAAACAATTGGCAGCATTCGTTAGAAAAGAATTTTATCATATGCTAAGGGATAAAAAATCCCTTTTCATGCTGATCGGCGTTCCGGTTGTACAGATTATAATATTCGGATTTGCTATTACAAACGAAGTAAATCATGCCGGTATTCTTGTAGCCGACTATTCGAAGGATGTCGCTACACAAAGAATAATAAATAAATTAGAAGCGAGTTCATATTTTGATGTAGAGATAGGATCGCTTAATCATGATCATCTTGAGACTGCTTTTCGAAAAGGGAAAATAAAATTAGCTGTTATCTTTCCGGCAAATTTTAATACTGATCTTCTTCATTTACATAAAGCCCAGATACAAATTATTGCAGATGCTTCCGACCCAAATACTGCTACTACTTTAACCGGTTATGTTACAGCAATAATTTCCGATTATCAGACGCAATTGGTAAAAGAAAGTCTAGCACCAATGCTTATAGAACCGGAAATTAAAATGCTTTATAACCCTGAATTAAAAGGTGCTCCGAATATAGTTCCGGGAGTAATTGCTTTTGTACTTTTTCTCATTTGTGTTACAATGACTTCTATTTCGGTAGTGAAAGAAAAAGAAATGGGAACTATGGAGGTGCTGCTGGTATCTCCTTTTAAACCTTCACTCATACTGATTGCAAAAGCAATTCCTTATTTAGTTCTTTCTTTAGTAAACCTGATAATAATTCTTTTATTAAGTGTATTCTTATTAGATATGCCTATAAAAGGAAGTATAGTCCTTTTATTTTTGGTAAGTGTAATATTTATAATATGCTCACTTTCTCTGGGAATGCTTATCTCTACAAAATCGAATTCACAACAAGAAGCTTTTATGAACGGTCAATTAAATATTATGGCCCCGGCGATGCTGCTTACGGGCTTTCTATTCCCGGTTGAAAGTATGCCTGTACCACTGCAGCTCCTTGCTAATCTGGTACCTTCCCGGTGGTATTATTTAATTGTAAAGGCTGTAATGTTAAAAGGTGCAGGATTGCTTGAAATCTGGGAAGCAGTTCTAATTCTTACGGGAATGACTATCTTCTTTATATGGATCAATATTAAAATTTTCAAAATACGTTTGGCATGAGAACGATTAAATTTTTACTTCAAAAAGAATTTCTTCAAATATTCCGCGATAGAATGTTATTGCTTATAATATTTTTAGGTCCGCTGATGCAATTAATAATTTTGCCTCTTGCAGCAAACTATACTATAAAGGGAATAAACATTGCATTTGTAGACCAGGATTGCTCAACTTACTCAAAAAAGTTAGAATCAAAAATTTTATCATCCGGTTACTTTAAATCTGCAGGATACGAAAGCTCCTATAAAAATGCATTAAAGCTGATAGAAGAAGATAAAGCCGATATAATATTCCAGATACCGCCCCAGTTTGAACGCGACTTAGTAAGGGAAGGGA
>JAJYSI010000549.1 GCA_021793635.1 Bacteroidota bacterium | reverse complement strand
GGATAACGGTCAAGCTGCCATTTGGAATGTGAGTACGGAATACCGTTCTCTTCTTGTCGAGTTTCTTAAGCGTATAAGTGATAATATATATGAGAATACACCTAAATTTGATAAGGACTGATGCCGGAGTCGTAGAAAATGATTAAATTTAAGCAGGTTCATTTTATAGCGAACTTGTGAAAGAGGGTTTTCTACATTACGTCTGGAAGTTTAAAAAGTTTGATTTTCTTCACGCTATTACGAGTGAAGGAGAGGAAATTCAATTGCTAAAAGTAGGTCAACACAACCAAGATCATGCAGGGCCCGACTTTTTAGACGCGAGAATGCGTATTGGCGGACAAATATGGGCAGGGAATGTAGAAATTCATTTAAAATCTAGTGATTGGTATGCCCATCGACATGAAGAAGATCCGGCTTATGATAGTGTGATTTTACACGTGGTTTGGGAGCATGACGTAGAGGTTTTTAGGCCGTCTAATGCCAGAATACCGACATTAGTGCTGAAAAATATTACTGCTCCTAACGCCATATACAATTATAGACGGCTTCTAGAATATCGAGATCGGCGTTGGATTAATTGCGCCCCGAGCTTTCATAGTTTTACAAAATTTGATTTAGAAAATTGGTTGGAACGTCTTTATATAGAACGTCTAGCGTATAAGTCCCGATTGATTGGACGTATCCTAAAGAGGACAGGAATGGATTGGGAAGCAACGCTTTTTTGTCTCCTGGCTAAAAATTTTGGTTTGAATCTTAATGGCGATATTTTTTTGAGTATGGCCCTTTCTATTCCTTTTAAGGTTATCCGAAAAATGCAAAGTGATTTGCAGATGGAAGCTTTATTGTTTGGTCAGGCTGGAATGCTGAAACAAAATATAAAACAACCTTATTATGTTGATTGGCAGAAGGAATATGACTATTTGAAAGGTAAATTTCAGCTTTCTAGAAGTGAGGTGGAGCCCGTAAATTATTTCAGATTGCGTCCGCCGAATTTTCCAACTATACGTTTATCTCAGCTGGCGATGCTTTTTAGAGCTCATCAAAACTTATTTAGCCTGATCATTAAAGAGAAGGATAGAAAAGTCATACAATCTATTTTTAAGATTGAAACATCTCCCTATTGGAAAACGCATTACACTTTTGAAAAGGAAAGTAAATTGCGTTCCAAATATCTTTCTGAAGGATTTATTGACTTATTGATAATTAATACGCTTGTACCGTTTAAATTCTATTATTCAAAATTAATTGGCAGCACAAATTATGAAGATATAACCGCTCTTATCCGACAATTACCACCGGAAAAAAACAGTATCGTTAATGGGTTTAATGATTTGAGACCTAAAACAGCAACAAATGCTTTAGAGTCCCAGGCTTTGATTCAACTCAAAAAGGAGTATTGTGATAAAAATAGATGTTTAGATTGTCAATTGGGGATTAAACTTTTGGGGCGATTTAAAGAAGAATCATTATGAATTGACCATTAAAATTTGAGATTTAGGAGCTTTGTCCTTGGAGGATTATCGCTTTTTTGCCAAATTAGCTGTCTATCACAAAACTTTTTAAGATATAAGCCTTTATTTATATGAAGAAACTACTATTTTCTTTAGCCTTAATTTTATTTCCTTTTTTGACTTTTGCACAAGATACGTTTTCAGATAAAGTCAATGTTTTCTTTAAGGATTATACCGGTTGGTTTAACCGATTTATCTTTTATGAAATTCCGTTTACTGAAAACTTTCAAATCCCATGGGTGGTTATTGTGTTAATTGGCGGGGCGATTTATTTTACGATTTACTTTAAGCTGATCAATTTTACAGAATTTTTGACGGCGATAAGGGTTGTAAAAGGGGATTATGAAGATATAGAAGCGCTTGGTGCCAAAGAATTGTATAAAGACGTCGATAAGCATGAACAAGAAGATGTCATAGAGGAACTTTTGGAGGATGATGAAAACTTGGGTGAGGTTTCTCATTTTCAGGCCTTGGCAACAGCACTTTCGGCAACGGTAGGTTTAGGAAATATAGCCGGAGTGGGAGTCGCCATTTCTATCGGTGGACCGGGGGCTACCTTCTGGATGATTGTAAGTGGCTTGTTGGGAATGGCAACCAAGTTTGCCGAGTGTACGCTTGGTGTAAAATATAGAGACATCGATCAATACGGAACAGTTTTTGGCGGACCGATGTATTACCTCAAAAAAGGTTTAGCAGAAAAAGGAATGGTAAAGCTAGGGAAGTTTTTAGCTATTCTTTTTGCCATTTTAGTGACCGGTGGCGCATTTGGAATTGGTAATATGTTTCAGGCTAATCAGGCTACTGCACAGTTTGTAGATTTATTTGGCTGGGAAGGAACCGGTGCAGGAATTTGGATAGGGATTGTCTTAGCCGTTTTAGTCGGTTTAGTGGTTGTAGGAGGGGTTAAAAGAATTGCCTCGGTGACGGAAAAGGTGGTGCCTTTTATGGCTGTGCTTTATGTTGGGAGCGCCTTGATTATTATTTTTGTCAATTATCATCATATTGGTGATGCTTTTGGGTTGATTTTTGAGGGAGCTTTCTCCGGACTCGGGATTGCCGGCGGGTTAGTCGGTGTGTTAATTCAAGGGATTCAACGCGGAACGTTTTCAAACGAGGCCGGTTTAGGATCGGCACCAACGGCACACGCAGCAGTAGAAACGAGAGACCCTCC
>JAJYSI010000548.1 GCA_021793635.1 Bacteroidota bacterium | reverse complement strand
TATTGATTACGACCAATCATTCTATTACCGGAAGTGATGATTCATCGAAGGACAGGCAATTCGTAATTGAGTTTTCAGATTTCTACAATGCGAAGCATAAACCAAAAGATGATTTCGGAAATCTGTTTTTCTCTGATTGGAATAAAGACCAGTGGAGCGCCTTTGATAATTTCATGATAGATTGCTGCCGGCTGTACTTAAATAAAGGACTTACTGAATACCGTTATATCAACCTTGACAGGAAAAAGCTAATTGATGAAACCTCGCAGGAGTTCGAAGAATTTATCAAAGAGATTCCTATTGATGTTGAACATAATAAAAAAGAACTATTCGAACGCTTCAAAAAAGAATACGAAGACTTTGGACAAATCAAGCAGAATACTTTGACCAAATGGACAAAAGTTTATGCGGAACTATATGATTTAAGAATTGAAGAAAGAAAATCCGGAGTAGACAGGTTTATTATTTTCCAAAACAAGTCAAGATTAGGACAGGTGGACAAACACAGGACAAAAGTTAATGATGATTTTTTCCAGGAAATAATTTGATAACTTCTCAATATCAAAAGATTGGACAATAGGACAAATTAATACTTAACATTTTAATTAATAAATTAATATAGGGGGAGATATTAGCTAAAGAATAAGAGGAAAATATATTGTCCAATTGCCCAAAACATTGTCGTTTCGACCCTGCCTACCGCATTGGCGTCAACTTAATTTTTCTTCCGAAACTTCTATAATTATTTGCTCTTAACATGCTAAAAGCATTTATTTATCCTCTACGAGGATAATGTATTTATCGGGTTTATTTGTTTCTACAATAATTAAACTTCTACCCCCGCAAACGGGACAAGGATGTTTTTTGACCTCGTAGAGGTCAAATTATTGTAGAAAAGAGTTCATTTAGTATTGATAAATCCTCGTAGAGGATTAACAAATTTCTTAGTATTAGTACGAATTTATGGTAATTTCATCCTCATCTTTGTAGATATACAAATCCTTAAGTTGACGCATATGCGGTAGGCAGGTCTTCGAGGGAAAAATCCTGCGTACAGCCTGAGCATTTGAAGTGAAACTTTGGTACCTTAATGTCTAAGTTTTTCACGTAAACCGCATAACTTGAGCTAAGAAAAACTTATCTAAACCTTTATCGCATAAACTTCCGTTACACCGCCGACTTCAGAAATAGATTTAACAACTTCTTTACCGATTTCACTATCCACATTAATTACCGTTAACGCTTTTTTGCCAACGTCTATTCTACCCAAAGAAAGCCCGGCAATATTAATATTCGCTTCGGCTAAAATTTTGCCGACTTTTGCAAGCATACCCGGTTTGTCAATATTTGCATAGAAAAGCATGTTCCCTTCCGGATTTAACTCCAGATGAAATTCGTCTATATGCACAACTCTAATTTCGTTATTTCCAAAAACAGTTCCGGCAAGCATTCGGGTTTCTTTATCGGTAATAAATTCCACCGCCATTAAGTTCGTGTAATTTGAATTTGCGCCAGATTTAGTTTCATTCAATTTTATTCCCATTTCCTTTGCAAGAAAAGGTGCGTTAATCAGGTTAACTCCTGCAGTCATCTTTTTTGATAAAAATCCTTTTAACACTGCGGTAGACAATAATGTCATAGAGGAATGAAGAAGTTCACCGCTATAGTTAATGTTTATCTTTTTTAGTTGACCTTTATTCAATTGCGAATGCAGCATTCCTAAATTATCCGCAAGTTTAACGTACGGGATTAATTCTTTGCTTCCTGCTGATTCTACCGCAGCAGCATTTACAGCACCGCGGACACCTTTTTGATTAAACAAGTCAACCATCTGCTCTGCAATTTGCACAGCAACTTTCTCCTGCGCCTCATCAGTAGATGCTCCAAGATGAGGGGTAGTTACAACTTTTGGGTGCTGGATTAGTTCGCCTGAAAATTCCGGGGGTTCTTTTGTATAAACATCTAACGCGGCTGCAGACACTTTGCCCGAATTCAAAGCATTAACTAAAGCTTCTTCATTTATAATTCCTCCTCGAGCGCAATTTATTAACTTAACTCCGTCTTTACATTTTTGAAGAGTCTCATCGGACAATAAATTTTTTGTCTCTTCACTTAACGGAACATGAACAGTAATTACATCTGAAGTTTTAAATACAGTTTCAAGGTCAACAAGTGAAACACCTATCTTTGCAGCCATCTCTTCGGATAAAACCGGATCATAACCAATAACCGTCATTCCGAAAGCTCTGGACCGAATGGCGACTTCCCGCCCTATTTTTCCAAGTCCGATTACCCCAAGTGTTTTACCCGATAATTCCGTTCCGCTGAATTTCTTTCTTTCCCACTTTCCAGCCCGTAATGATTGGTTTGATTGAGCTATGTTTCTACACATTGAAAGCATCAACGCCATTGTGTGCTCTGCCGTAGAAATTGTATTTCCGCCGGGAGTATTCATAACAATAATTCCTTTGCGAGTAGCCGCTTCAAGATTAATATTATCAACACCGGCGCCCGCTCTTCCTATAACTTCCATATTATCCATTAATTCAATTAAATCCGGAGTTACTTGCGTATCGCTTCTTACCACCATTCCGTGAAATTCTTTTATTATTTTTTGAATTTCTTCTTTCGGCATACCGGGTTTATAAGTAACTTCAAAACCAGCTTTCTCCAAAATACCTGCACAC
>JAJYSI010000547.1 GCA_021793635.1 Bacteroidota bacterium | reverse complement strand
CCAAAATGATTTGGGATAAAATCCAGAATAAGCTTTATTCCCCGTTTGGATAAATTATCTCTAAATTTTTTAAGATCAGAAAACTTACCAAGCTCAGGATTAGGGACATAGTCATCGATAGCAAATGGAGAACCAATAACATCTTCCTTTTTCCAATCCTTTAATGCTTTTGAGTAATCCGAGATCAATCCGTTTTCAAAACAGCATTGATCAATTAAACTATTACAAGTTTTCCAAACACCTAAAAGCCATACCGCATTTATTCCTTTGTCTGCAAGATCTTCAAAAAATTTTGGAGGGATGTCGGCAAGTGTTGTCCCCTTCTCGAATCTTTTTATCCAGACACGAGTATTAATCTCATATAATTTCGGATTAAGCAGCATTTAATTTTTTTGAATAAAATAAAGCAAAAAATTAGCTGCGTAAATATTGGGATAAAATAGTTATAAATAAAATGCCGCTTCTTTATCAATCATCCAATCCAGTTTACCGGCTAAAGGTCTTATTTCAGCAGCCGGATAATTTTTGCTGGAAGGAAGTTCCTTAATAATTTCCGAAAGTATTTTAGCTTTCTCTCTGCCGGTCACCATAAAAGTAATCCTATTAGCATTGCAGAGAACGTCTTTAGTTAAAGAAATTCTTTTTTGTCCGCTTTGCGGATGTTGAGCTGCGCCTGCAATATTTGAATATAAGAAAAGAAAATTCTTTCCGGGGAATAACGAAGCGGTATGCCCGTCTTCGCCCATACCTAAAAGGATCCAATCAAACTTCGGCAAGTCGCTATTGTTAAATGGAAGAGTATGTTCAATCTCGTTTGCATACCGGATTACCTCAGCTCTCGGTTCCGATTCGCCGTGTATGCGGTGAATGTTTTGTCCCGGAATAGAAACATGACTGAAGAGATTATCGTTAGCTGTTCCATAATTACTTTGAGAATCTCCCGGCGGAACGCATCTTTCATCGCACCAAAAGAAATGAATTTTTTCCCAGGCAATGGTTTCGTTAAAAGGCGGATTAGCTAATTGTTTAAACAAAACATTCGGAGTATGACCGCCAGAGATTGCAATAAAAAAATTATCGGGCTTTTGCTTTACAGATTCCATCAGCTCTTTTGAAAGCTCGAATGCAATCTCTTCAGGCTTATCATATATTCTAATATTCTTATTCATATAGAAAATAATTTTTCCAAAAAATCTAAATCATTTAAAAGTTAATCTAAGCGTTGTTAATCACAATTCAATAAAGATTTGTCTTATGAGTTATAATTAACTGAACTTCCACACTGAATTTTTAATAGCTAAAAAGTATTATTGCTATATTTATATTATCAATTTAACAATTTCGAAAATCAATAATGAAACAATCTGTTATTCTCTGGATAGCTGCCGGAATTATAACTCTGCTTGTCGGATATACTCAGAGTACTACTTCGCCACTTTATCCAATAAACGGAACAATAAAGTTAAAGGATGGTTACGAAGCTTCATACAGATTTGATAAAGTTTTTCATGGGAAGGGAGATTATCAGGTATTAATAGCATCCGATAAAAAGGATTTATCCGGAGTATTGGAATGGAGATTAAATCCGGATACAAGTAATTGGCAAACCGTTCAATTAAAAAATAATAAGGGTGCATTGATAGCATTTATCCCGCATCAAAAAACTTTAAGCCAGGTAGAGTACAGAGTTATTTTAAATGACGGCAGGAAAAAAGTTTTTTTACCTCAAACAATTAATGCGACTTTAAAGTTTTTAGGATTTGTCCCGCCTGAGATTTCTCAATTTTATTTTATTACTCTTTTTGCAGGGATACTTTTAGCGATTAGAACCGGATTGGAAGTTTTCAAAGAGAAACCAAGAATTAAAATGTACACAATTTTCACTTTGATCTCCTTTTTCTCATTCACTTTTGTTTTCAGTACCGTTAAGAAGGGATGTGAGCTTGGTGTAATTGGCGGAACAAGAATTGCATCTCTTCAGGAATTATTCCCAATCACTCCGGTAATTCTTTTTTCAGCATGGGTTGTTGCTCTCATCTTAGTTTTCAATACAAGAAAATCAAAAATGTGGGCTGCCGTTTTTTCTTTGGTGACTGTAATTATTTTTTTAGCAGGAAATTTTTAGCTGTTAAGAATTTCAATCACTTTTTTATGAAGGTAAGGAGTTGAAGCTACAATACTATTTCCATTTACAGCGTCATTGCCTTGATAGTCGGTTATTATACCGCCTGCGCCTTTTACAACCGGGATCAAAGCCATTAAATCCCAAATGTTCATAATAGGATCAATCATAATATCGGCATAACCGGTTGCTAAAAGATAGTAGCCGTAACAGTCTCCCCAGTTTCGGTAAAGTTTAACCTTGTCCAGAAGTTTTTCAAACTTATCGATGTTTTGATATTTTTTAATGTTCAAATGATCAGTTGTAAGAAGAGTAGCGTCGGAAAGATTTTCAAAATTTCTAACGGTTGTCTTTACACCGTTAAGTTCACAAGTAAAATTATCACCGATAAGAAATTCATCAAGCACCGGTTGATTTATTACGCCTAAAATCGGCTGTTCGTTTTTAACAAGTGCAATTAAAGTACCAAAGGTAACAGTTCCACTGATAAAACTTTTTGTCCCGTCAATCGGATCGAGTATCCATTTGTATTCGGCACCGACATTATGTTCGCCGAATTCTTCACCGACTA
>JAJYSI010000546.1 GCA_021793635.1 Bacteroidota bacterium | reverse complement strand
ATGAACGACTGTCGCTGAGTGTCGATGGACATTTCGATACTTCTCCGGTCGCTTCGATACGATTCCTCGAAGACTCGGAATTACTCAGCGACCGCAGAACTCAGCAACCTTGCCAACTCCGCAAGGTCATCGAGTTTTCCTCGTTCCAACCGGAACGAGGAAAGTATCGAGATGACCGCCGGTCGCTGAGTGTCGATGGACATTTCGATACTCTTCGAGGACTCAGAACTCAATGTCCATCGACGGACACTTCGATACTTCCGCCTAAAGTCCTCAACTCAGTGTCCTTACCTACCCGCGCGGTCATTGAGTAGTTGCGCCATGGTGTACACATTCCGGCGGAACGTATCGAAATGACCGATAAAGCACCGAAGCGACTGGAGGCGTATCGAGATTATCGGGAAAATGTATTTTCATTTCATTGCATGAAGGTTCCTTTATCTGCAAGCATTATACTTTTGCCGGTAAGGAATCTTGCTTATTCGGTAAGCTGCGTTCCTTATTGATGAAGCAGCTTTTCTTAAACCTATAGGAATCTTCCTTTGCAGGTAAGTATTAATCCTTTTGCTCATAGCAGCTTTCTTTTAACCGGAAGCAATGTACCTTTACCGATAAGCAACTTTGCTTTTGACTAAAGGAACGATGCTTATGCCATAAGTATCGATGCTTTGGCTGAAGGAATGTTGCTTCGCCGAAAAGGGCAATCCCTTCGCCGAAAGCATTTTTAGCTTAAATTCGAAGGATTGTTTGATAGACGCAATGGATGTGTGATGGATGGGCAAGTAAGTAGAGATGGCATCTTTCCGAGAGATGCCATCTCTAATGAAGGAAAATTTATTGATTAGCCGGAGGAGTTGTTTTCCCGGTCTTTTTTGCAAAGCGTTTACCGAGATTGTCAAGTGTAGCGTCCATGCCGCCTAAATTTTTGCCTCTGAATTTTGCCATCGCATAAACAGCAAGTCCACCGGCATAGGATTCTGCTAATACTTCCTTATATGTATCCATCAGCTTTTCATATAAAGCAGAATAACGTGAAACAATAGGACCCATTTGAGTAATAAGATTAACATCTTTAATTAATTCGTTTAGATCAAAGTCGCCAGGCATCATACCGGGATTTTGCTTAGCAGCTCCAACGGATTCATTTAAGAATGATATAATGTTTGGTCCAATCGGTGGGATCTCATCCTTTTCTTTTTCTGTGAGTGAAATAAGGAAAGGAAGCTTTGCCTCAAGCGTATCAATATCGGCAAGTATGCCGTCAATAGTGGTTTGGTCTAAAGATGCACTTACTTTATTTAAAGCCATAATGAACCTCCAGTTGTATAAGTTTAATTTTTATTTTTATTAAAAATCCCGCGCTGGAATTTTATGGAACAAAAATAATAAGGGATCTTCCGTAACGTAAATCAATAAGCGAACTGGATAAAATTTTTTTTAATAATATGGATAAGTTAAAGATGTCATCCCGATTTTATCGGGAATGAAATCTTTAAGCGTTCCGCAAACTCTTAAACACCCCATCCGGCTTTCCTTTCTTCAACAGCAGACGAGCTGCAGTAGGAGAAACTTTAAGCTCCAATTTAAAATCTCTTGCCAAATTAGTTGAATCCGAATAGCGCAAATTAACAGCAATGCTCAAGATGTCCAGACTTGTTTCGGACATCAGTATAAGCGCCGCATAAATACGGAGTATCCGTTTAAGTCTTGTAAATGTTATGCAGAAAGAAGCCGCGCATATTTTCTGAATCCATCTGCAGGTAACATCGAGCTCTTCTGCAATTTTAGATTCTGTAATATTGCTGTTCTTTGGATAATTTTCGGATAGGATTTTAATGATGTCTTTTGCAAGATCATATTTGCTAAAGCATGAAGGAAAAGTTTTCTCAACGAACACGAACAAATCGCCCGAACCAAAACTATAACGCGACATAACTACCCCGTTGAAAGTTAATATCCAGAAAATAGTCTTCCCTTTGTTAAAGGGGAATATTATTGATTATAGAAAACTAAGAGAGGGCTTGAAAATAATTTTCAGTGCCCGGTTAAATATCCTATTGAAATTTATTGATGATTTACTGATTAGCTTGTTTTCCATTTTTCTAGTTTATTATTTCTTATGCTAAGTAGTTTTTTATAACGTCTCTGTTGATTAAAAGGATTTGCTTTTAGATCAAACCTATAAATGTGTCTTAGTAAACCTTCCAACTCTTCAATTTCTTCGATAGAAATATTATCATGAACTTCAAATAAGGAAAAGTGAGACCAACTTGAGCCCTTTGTTTTACTTAAAGCGTGAGAATTAATTCTACCATGAATGCCAGTTTTTTTACCACGTGCCATTCCAACATAAACCGCATTATATATTTTATTGCCTGATTTTTGAAATAAGACATAAATACCACGAGTATTGGGTGGAATATTTTTTCTTTCGTCTTTAGGAATAAATTCCGCACATCTTTTAATAAATTTCATTTTAGAAATTGGCATATATTCCTCGAACTGATTTAATGGGAAAAAATCATTGAACTATTTTATTAAATTCTTTTTATAATGCTAATTAAATTTTTTTCTACGCAAGCTCACCCTAAATCACCCTGAAACCTAGCCTTACTATAATTTCTAATTTATTTCATAAACAACTTAAAAAAATAATTTATTTAAGTAAATAAGGGAATTGAATTAAATTAATCTAGCA
>JAJYSI010000545.1 GCA_021793635.1 Bacteroidota bacterium | reverse complement strand
TGATGCGGAGATCATATCAACCATTTCGGTGACAATATTAACATTTGATTCCTGCACATAACCTTTGGCATCGGCATTAGGACTATCGGGCTGATACACAACATCTCCAAGTTTTTGATCCGTCATTTCTTTATAATTAAACGCGCTGTTATCTGCACCGATTTCATTCTGAATAATTTCAGGATTTGAAATTTGTGCTTCGTTATTCACATTTAGACTTAGAGTGGGAGCTTCCGAAGGCGAACTATTTGTATATGGATTTTGTTTGGCAACTACTTCTAAAAATTTTCTTTTGTATGGTTGTCCATCCGCCGTGCGGGTTACATCGGCATTAGCAATATTTTCAGCAATAAGATTCATTCGTTTTCTTTGAATGCTTAAACCTTGTGCGCTTATATCAAAACCGGGGAAAGTACCATTAATTTTCATACTGGATTTCCTTGAATTACACTATCAATTTTTTTGAAATAATCGCTAATTTTCTGAGCAGCAAAACTGAAGTTAAGATTATTCTCAGCCAAGTCTGCCATTTCTTTATCAATGTCTACATTATTGACTCCGGAAACTTTATCCTGGCTGTTGTCCGTAACGATTTCACACTTAGGCATTGAATCGGCATTAATATTTTCAATGTAACTACCATCAGACTTTTTAAGAAGTGAGTTCGTGTTTTCACCAAGTACTTCCTTAAAAAGCACATCTTGCCTTTTATAATTTTCAGTGCCGACATTCGCAATGTTCTGAGCTATCACTTTATTCTTAACGGCACAATAACCGGCAAAATCTTCAAGTAATTTTATTGTAGATAAAGACATTTCTTAACCTAATTTTGTTTCTGCATTGAAAGTTCAAATTAGATGCCAGTAAATTGGTGGCTATTTTGGTTGGTTGGAAGGGATTTGATATTTATGTTGTGGCTAAAATCGTGCAGTTGTAAACTATTATTCAGAATAATCCAAAATGATTGACTTGGTTTGTCCGCATGAACAAACAAATTTTATTTCTTTTATTGAATCGTTTGCATCCTTCTTCAAAATAATTTTTACCCCTTCATGGTTCTCTTCTTCAACGCTCACTTTTGTTTTTCCTACAAATTCCGCGTTAGATTTTTTTATTAAATGTCCTTTAAGACTGTTTTGTGCGAAGTCAAATTCACTAAACAATGGTTCTTCAAAAACACTTTTCATTTTAGAATGCCTTATTTATAATTTCAGAAATTTTTTCCAACGGCGCAACAACATCTGCAAAGCCCGCATCCACAACGGCTTTGGGCATACCGTAAACCACGCAGGATCCTTCATCTTGAGCAATGCAATTGCCGCCTAAGCTTTTTAATTTTTTTATTCCTTCAAATCCGTCTTTTCCCATGCCGGTCATAATAATCCCAAGCGTGTTTTTTCCGTAAACATCTAATACTGAATCCAACATTACATCGACTGAAGGACGGTGCAATGTAGTACCTGGTTCACTTGAAATTTTTATGGTAATTTTTCCTAATACTGTTTTATTAAGAGTCATGTGTAGTCCGCCGGGAGCCATATAAATAACGCCACCGTGAACTACTTCACCGTCTTCGGCTTCTTTTACTTCCAATTCACTAAGTCCATTTAGTCTATCCGCTAAAGATTTAGTAAACTTTGGCGGCATATGCTGAACTATAAAAATCGGGCACCGGATTTTTTTTGATAGTTGAGGGATAACTTTCTGAAGTGAAAATGGACCGCCTGTCGATATACCAAGCCCGATTGCCTGATATGTCATTGCAGGTAAAGATCCTGTAGAAAAGCTTTTAGTCTGAGCCAGGGGTGAAAACTGATTTAATTTTTGTATCCGTTTTAATCTATCTCTAATTACTCTTTGCTTAACTATCTCTTTAATTTTAGCAATAAGCTCTTCTTTAATTTTTATAATATTTACATTTATGAAAGATAATTCCTTTGGAATAAAATCTACAGCGCCAAGTTCGAGCGCTTTAATCGTGATGTCTGCACCTTCCGTTGTAAGAGAGCTTAGCATTAATACGGAAGTCGGACAATCTATCATTATTTTTTTTAATGCCGTAATACCATCCATCTTGGGCATCTCAATATCCAAGGTAACAATATCAGGTCTAAGTGACTTAATGATATTGTAACCTTCTTCGCCGTCCCTTGCTGTTCCAATTACCTTGATATCCGGATCGCTTTCTAACATAATAGTAATTGATTTACGCATGAAAGCAGAATCATCTACAACGACTGCTTTAATTTTATTATTTGAGTTATTAGTTGGCAATTTTATTTATCAATTCGTTAATATCAACAATCATTACAACAGTACCGTCCCCCATAATAGTAGATCCGGCAATACCGTTGATGTTTCCTAAATAACTGCCTAAAGATTTAATTACGACTTCCTTCTGTCCGCAAAGCTCGTCAACTTTAATTCCGAACACCCTTTCAGCTAAACCAACAACAACTATGTATTGCCATATTCTGTCACTATTGTCTTTACAATCATTATAGAGGAGTGTGTCAATGGCAACCAGAGGAATTACGTCATCTCTTCTTCTAATTACATCATGTTGATTAACAGAATAAATATCTTCCGTATGAACTCTTAAAACTTCAATTACAGAATTAAGCGGTATTACCACAGTTTCAGAGTTTACTTTTACAACCATTCCCGGAATTATGGCTAAAGTAAGCGGAAGCTTAACAATAAGATCGG
>JAJYSI010000544.1 GCA_021793635.1 Bacteroidota bacterium | reverse complement strand
ATACCAAGTGCAGTCTTATCAAGTTCAAGTTTCTTTTGTCTCATTCATTTCATCCCTTCGTTAATTTTATATAATAAATCAAGCCTTTCAGAATTCATAAATTTATAAAAATCTTGAAATAAATTAGCTATTCAATCCAGGATGAAGAAGTTTAAATAAATCGTGTTTTATTCGATGACAACATATTCTATATCCACCATTTCCGCCCAGTCTTTCATTTGTTGTACTGAAAGAGCTAGAGAGACCACCGTATGATGACCTCCTCCCGCTTCAATCCATTTCGTAACACCATCTTTAAAGTTTGGAAAAGGTTTCCATATAACTCGTGCAACCGGAAGCTTCGGTGCCTTTTCAGTCGGTACTTCCGCATTCACCTTATTGATCATAAGACGATAATGTGTTCCCAAATCAATCATCGATACAACAACACCTTCTCCTGCTTTTCCATCAAAAACTAAACGCGCAGGGTCTTCTCTATCACCGATACTTAATGGTTGAACTACAACACGCGGCTTTGTTTCAGCCAATGTCGGATCTACTTCTAGCATATGTGATTGTAAAATATATTCATTTCCTTCAGTCAAGTTGTACGTATAATCTTCCATGAACCCAGTGGATATATTATTAGACATAACTTTCATTAATCGGTTTAAAGCAGCAGTTTTCCAATCCCCTTCTCCAGCAAAACCATATCCTTCCGCATTTAGCCGTTGAACAGCCATTCCAGGAAGCTGCTTCATACCATGCAAATCTTCAAAGTTCGTTGTAAAAGCATTGTATCCGCCTTTTTCTAAAAATCTTCTTAATGCAATTTCAATTTTTATTTGTTCTTTGACCTGATTTTCAAAGAAGTTAGGGTCGCTCTCTCCATAATCAAAAACGTACAATGACTGACATTCTTCAAAGACTGATTGAATTTCTTCATTGTTTACTTTTGACATCTCTTCTACGAGGTCACCAATACCATAATAATCTACTGTCCACCCAAATTGGATAGCAGCTTCTACTTTATCACCTTCTGTTACAGCAACGTTTCTCATATTGTCCCCGAAACGAGCAACTTTGATATTTTGACTCTCAATAAATCCAAAAGCAGAAACCATCCAATCTGCAATTTCTTTGTGTACAGTTTTATCTTCCCAATGCCCGACAATAATTTTATTTTTTTTCCTTAAGCGGGCATTAATAAATCCATACTCTCTATCACCATGAGCACTTTGGTTTAAGTTCATAAAATCCATGTCAATGGTTTCCCATGGAATTTCTTTATTGAACTGTGTAGCAAAATGAAGTAGAGGTTTTTGTAAAATTTTTGTTCCTGGAATCCACATTTTTGCAGGAGAAAAAGTGTGCATCCATGTGATTACTCCGGCGACTTTATCTTGATAATTAACTTCTTTCATTACCGCTTTAATCCCATCTGCCGTTGTCACTACTTCTTTGAAAACCAGCGGGAACGGTAGATTAGCAGTTTCATTTAGACCCCTAACGATTTTTTGTGCATGTTTACGGACTTGATTTAAAGTTTCTTCGCCATATAAATGCTGACTTCCTACTACAAACCAAAATTCTTTCTCTTTAATTTTTAGCATTATGAACACGTCCTTTTCTGTCATTTATTGACCGTAATATGCGTCTTTTCCATGTTTCCTCAAATAATGTTTATTTAGCAAATTCTGATTCATTTCAATTCCATCTGAATTGATTTGGATTGTGTGATAAGTCATTTTAGCAACTTGTTCAAGTACCACAGCATTATGAACAGCATTTGAAGGAGAAGTCCCCCAAGTGAACGGTCCATGATCATTGACTAATACACCTGGTACTTGATTAGGGTCAATCTTGCGTTCTTTAAACGTTTCTACAATAACTGTACCAGTTTGTCTCTCATAGTCTTCTATTATTTCTTCTTTCCTCATTTCCCTTGTCACGGGAATAGGCCCATAAAAGTAGTCCGCATGAGTCGTCCCTGCTGCGGGGATGTCTTTACCAGCCTGTGCAAATGAAACTGCCCACGGGGAATGAGTATGTACAACCCCTTTGATATCTGAAAAAGCTTTGTATAATTCGACATGAGTTGCAGTGTCGCTAGATGGCTTTAAATCTCCCTCAATTACATTTCCTTCCATATCGACAACAACCATATTTTCCGGCGACAAATCTTCATACTCAACACCACTCGGCTTAATCACTACATAACCGTTTTCACGATCAATTCCGCTTACATTTCCCCAAGTAAAAGTTATCAAATTGTACTTTGGAAGAAGCATATTAGCCTCATATACTTCATTTTTTAAATGCTCCAGCATATTTCACACTCCTTTTAACATATTTTTTCAAAATCATGCAACGATGAAAAGTATGAAACGCTTACAAATATATCTTACACAAGTTATACGTACATGTCAATCGGTTATCAAATAACATACGGACAATTATAATGATGATATAATTAATTTGTTCTTTCCTATGAATATTCGTAAACACATGTAGTAAGATAAACATTGGTAGATTTATGTAGAAAATATTAATCACGTTCAGATTACTTAAAATCTTTAACTTATCCTTTTTTAATTAATGTACGTATAACAAACTCATCATAAAAGTTAAGTCCTTATAATTGTGTAAAATGGATTCCTTAAAAATAAAGGAGCCAATTTCAAAATCCTCGGTTAGAATGGAGTTGTCGGAAATACCATTCTGGAGAGGAGAA
>JAJYSI010000543.1 GCA_021793635.1 Bacteroidota bacterium | reverse complement strand
CCGATCTATAATAGAATCACCTCCTGTAGAAGCAACGCCGGCATAATTTTCTTGAATACGTTTATTGTACCAATCTTCCTGATAATTTATGTTGGGGGTCAAGCTAATATAGCCAATCTTTGGTGAAGCGCTAATACTTAAGTTATGCTGGATACCCCCTCTACTACTCAAATCGCCGTTCACTTTATTTCTATCGTTTTGAAATTGTCCGCTGTAATTAAAGCCGATTAGCTCGTACCAATTTTGGTCAATATGAAACCCGTTTCGTTTGAAAGGATAAATTTGAGGAACTGTAAATCTAATACTTGGCAAAATTTCGTTAATATTTCCTGTCTGCAAATCCTGAACACGGTTATAATTGAGGTATAGGCTATTGCCTGATTCATCCCACGTTTTTGATAAAGTTACATTAGAAACAATTTGATTCTGTAATTGTTGATTTAAATCTCCAACATTTGTTTTCAGATAATTATTCGAAGTAAACTGAAGATTTGCAACAAGTCTAAGCGTAGGAGTAAAAGTTTGATTATGATTCCATGCAATATTCCAATCAATTTCCTTATTATTTCCAGGATCAGTTGACTCACCCGATTTAAGGAATGAATATCCTCCGGAAAGACTTCCGCTGTATTCATAGCGTTTTGCATATCTAAAACGGCTATCGAACTTGTAACTTCCTCTCGTATAATAATCGCCGGATAAATTAAGGTCGGCATAATCATTTATAGCCCAAAAATATCCGAAGCGTGAGAAATAATATCCGTAAGTTTGGCTACTACCAAAAGCAGGTACAATAATTCCGGAGCGCCTTCCGGATTCAATCGGGAAAACCGCAAACGGAACCGGTAATGGGAATGGGACGCCGCCAAAAAAAAGCCAAATCCATTTGGCAACAATTTCTTTTTTCTGTATAACTTTCATCTCCGAAGAGTAGAAATAGTAATCGGGCGGATTAGCATCGCAAGTTGTATAAATACCGTCTTTAATAAAATAAGTATTCTTGTCTACTTTATTAATTTTTTCACCCGTATAAAATGAGCTTTCCATTTTTGTAGAAGCAGTCGAAATAAAGCCACGGGCTGTTTTGAAATTATACCTCATACTTTCACCATTATAGACTTCGCCGGACTGCGAGAGAATGGGAGTATCTTTAAGCTTGTTGGGAAGAGAATCACTTGGAATACCGTAAGCGTCTACATTGCTAGTAACGAAGTTGACAAATATTTTTGCGCTTTTCAAATCAGTATCTTTATACTTCAAGTCACCGTTACCGTATAAATCCATTTTTTTTTGATTAACGAAAAAGAAAAGAGAATCAGAAGCGCTGGAATAAATTACAGAATCTACATCGAAACCTTTTTTCTTCAACGAATCTTTTGCGGCAAGCGAGTCTTTAACGGAAGTAGTTACTGAATCTTTATAGAAAACAATTACAGAATTACCGGCAAAGGAAAAACCTCCCCAATAAAAGAAGAGATATAAAATGATTATGAAGGAAAATTTCATAAAGAAATATTTTCATTTATGCTAAATTTCATTGACGCATCATTTATAAAATGCCAATGCAGATGCACCTTTAATACCGGCATCATTTTTTAATTTTGCAGGAAGCACTTTAATCCTTTTGCGGAGCGGCTTAAGAACTCTTGCCGAAATAGTTTCCTTAACTGAATTGAAAAGAGGAACTCCGAACCCTCCGACCCCACCACCGATAATAAAAGTTCCATTATCCAAGCAATTACCAACTGATGCCAAGGCAGTGCCTAAATACTTTCCAAGACTTTGGACAACCCCCTTTGCATATTCGTCTCCTTGTTCAAGTGCAGTTTGAATTATTATCGGCGTAAGTAAATTCAAATCATTATTAATGAGCTGCCAAATTTTAGAAGACTGATTGTTTTCAAGTTCCGTTTGAACCCGTTTGACTATATAACTATTTCCGAGATAAGTTTCAACGCAGCCAAAGGAGCCGCATTTACATTGGGGTCCGTTTATGTCGATAGAAATATGCCCAATTTCACCGGCAGCTCCGAACTCACCACGGAAAAGTTTTCGATTATAAATAATTCCGCCGCCAACACCAGTCCCTAGAGTAACCATTACAAAAGATTCGTAAGACTTTCCGGCTCCAAAAATCATTTCGCCAATAGCAGCAGCGTTAGCATCATTTTCAACTTTAACATCAATCTTAAATTCCTTTTGAATAATCTTTCCAAGATTTACCTTTTCCCAGCCCGGGAGGTTCGGAGGATCTTCAACGGTACCTTTTTTTGTTGAAACAGTCCCCGGCGACCCGATACCTATTCCATGAATACGAAGTTCATTTTTGTTTAAGACTTCGTCAATGCCTTTTTTTATTTGCTGAATAACCTTTTCGGGTCCTCCCTGTGCTTTTGTTTCGACAGAAACTTTCTTAATTATTTTTCCGTTTTGAGAGACAATTCCAACCTTCACATTAGTACCGCCGAGATCAACCCCTATTGCATATTTTTCTTGTTTTGACATACATGTTTTCCTAAAAAATAATTTTGAGCAAATGAGTGAATATTAGTTGTCCACGTTTCCAAGCTTAAATTGAAGTCTGGAAATATTTACAATAGTCTTATAAATACTGCAGTGTATATTACTGACAGCTAAAATCGCAACAAATAAAACTACAAATGATTTTTTCATTTTATATATTCTTTGGATCCATCGATTTTTTGTAATATAA
>JAJYSI010000542.1 GCA_021793635.1 Bacteroidota bacterium | reverse complement strand
GCTTTTATTTATAAATATGGATTTCTATTATTATGTTCATGTTACGCAGACAATTTCAAATATAATGGAAGTGAAGTGCAAAACCTCCGAGGTTTAGGAAAACCTCGGAGGTTTCTCATTATGCAATAATAACCTTTTGCGTAAGGTGACTTATTATGTTCATGAGATTGTAAAGCGTCAACATATTAACAGGCATTCTAATTGTCCCAGAACCGCAGAGCGGTGATATATTAGTAGCAAGTTATCGAAAGAAAAAGAGTTAAAGCTCCGGAGGAGCGACACATCTCCCCAAATTTAATTTCGCATGAATTTTCCTCTTTCAGACAAACAAAGGCAAACAAATCATAAGTATCAATCGTTGCGGGATTTCAATTTGCAGGATATCTTTCACATAAAAAACATTATGAAAAAATCAAAGAATGTTATATCGCAATGTGACGGATTCCCGGGAAGTATTGATAAATTTTTGTCCAATCCTTATTTCAAAAAACTTCAATCCTTCGGATTGATTGACGAAATTGCCTTACGCAATTTTATCATAAAAAATGAATACAGAGATTTGAGAAATAAATTATCATTGGGTGATGCGGTTGATCAATTATCTCAGAAATATCTTTTGTCCGAGTCTGCAATAAATAATATTCTTTTCCGAAAACGAAATCGAAAACCGATTAGCTTCCCTAATTCAAAGCATTCATTTTCGGATGAAACGTTTCCTTCTCTAAAATAATGTCACCCCTGCCTGCCGCATAGGCGTTAACTTAATGGATTATTTCTAACTTGTTTCCAGGATTTTCCTTCGTTAGGGTTTTTATAATATGCATCTAAGCGTAAATCCAGTTCTCTTTTTTGCTCATCCGACATTGGAAAATCTTCTTCGGATGAAATAATACTATCCCAGATATCTTCTACTATTAAAATACGTTCTGCTATACTTAATTTCTTTATGTTTTCTATCGGATTCTGATTAATATTTTCGCTCATAATTAATTACCTCAAACATTTTTACAATAAATATAACTCAAGTATAATTATTATTCAATCTTTTGCTAAGCGCCAAACGACGTTGCCGATAAGCGCATAGGCGTTAACTTAAGGGGGAAGAACAATAAGCTGTTTGCTTGAAGTTAAATCGCTTAAAAAATAAAGAGCGCGATAAATTATTAGTAAAGCATATTTCATATTATTGAGCTTATGAGCTAAGGACGGATCGAATGAATTATAACCAATTATTAATAAAATTAGGTTGACGCTTATGATGCGGCAGGCAGGGCCGGATTCGAATTACAGCAATATTAGGAAACATTCACTTTCCCATTACTACAGTGAATTCGTGTTTAACAACTCTTATAATTACACCCGTGTTCATAATTAATTAATCTCCCGAAAAAACGGGAACAGCCGATGGCTGAAAAAATCAAAAATAATAATCAAAGGAATCAAAATGGCTATAGTAAAAGGAAACATAATCGGAAACTTGAGCGGTAAATTGGGCAACTTATCCGCCAGGACAAGATCAAATAGGACAATCTTATCAGCCCGTCCTTCCAGCTTCAACGTCAACTACAATCCTGAAGTTGTAGAAGTTAGAAAAAAGTTCGCTGTAACAGTAAGTCTTTCTAAGAATATTTTGTCGCTCGCTACACTTGCAGCAATCTGGGAAATCGTAAAGATGCCCGGTATTTCAGCGTTCAACACCATCGTCAAGAAAAACTTCAATTATGCGAGCACTGATAAACCGACCGAAAGTAATATCATTACTCCGGGCGGGTTCGGTTTACCTGTAGATACTGTTGTAGTTGAAACTGATAAAATAACTGCTTCTCTCCTAGCATTGGGCACTGCATCTATCTTCGCACCGGAAGAAGTAAACTTATCGGCAAATGCACTCGTTTGCTTTTACGATCCTATCAATCCGGTAGATGCACCTTACGAGGTTGTTGCTTGTTCAAAAGAAGTTGCTAACTTCAACTTTGCTCAAGCCTACAGTCTTCAAATGGACTTCGATTTAAAGCAGAAGCTGATAGCGGGAAAATACACTAAGAGTATTTTATACTTAAGTGTAGCTTCCAAAACCGCTGACGGTAAAGTAGTTCAATATTCTTCAACTTCTCCAAAAGCAAGCTGACATTACGTAGGTTAGTTGTGTGAGTCGTTCCAAAGCTTCCTCTCAACGGGGAAGCTTTTTTAATGTTAAGGATTTAATTACTTGCTTAATATTCTTCTTGTTATACTATTTTTTCTTTTTTCTCTTTGTTAGGAAAACTTTACATATGTAAACCTTAGTTAACATAATCATATCTGTCCAAAATAAAATTTCATATTACATCCATACACATAGATGTTAATTTAATATTAAAATAAATAGTGATCATTTGTAAGAAATCTATTAAAAGGTATAATAGCAGCCCACGAATTTATTCGTGGGGAATAATTGAAAGGTATATCTTCTAACCGATTCATCGGTTTCTGAATTACCGTTTTTGTAAGGATATAAATTGTTTTGCGTATATAAATATTATTTTGAATACTATATTGTCTTTAAATGTGTCGCCACTCTGTGGCTCTTGATTTCTTTGTGTATGAATTTTTCTACTGATGTGCCGCCCCGCTGGGGCTTTTTTTATAAATATGGAGATTTCAATTATTAAGTTCATATGATCGTAAAGCGGAAACATATTAACAGGCATTCTAATTGTCCAAGAACCGCAGAGCGGTGAT
>JAJYSI010000541.1 GCA_021793635.1 Bacteroidota bacterium | reverse complement strand
TATGATATATATGATTTCCCGTTTATTGATTCAGATGGCTCAAAATTAATTTTGGAAATGGGAATTGATATTACCGAGCGAAAAAAAGCCGAAGAAGCAGTTAAGATTGCAAATGCTTATAATAGAAATTTGTTAGAAGTAAATCTCGATCCGCTTGTAACAATAAGTGCTGACGGTAAAATTACAGACGCAAATAAAGCCGCAGAAATGTTCACGGGAGTTTCAAGAAAAGAATTAATCGGCAGTAATTTTTCTAATTACTTTTCCGAGCCTGAAAAAGCGCAGTCGGGTTACCAGCAGGCATTCCGAAACGGGTTTGTTCAAGATTATCTTCTGGAAATAATGCACAGAGACGGACACAAAACGCCTGTATTATATAATGCTTCTGTCTATAAAGATGAAAGTGGAAGTGTTGCCGGAGTTTTTGCCGCCGCCAGAAATATTGCAGCTCAAAAAAGAGCAGAGGCTGAAATTAAAAAATTAAATGATGAACTCGAGTTGAAAATTTTGCAGCGCACTTCACAGCTCGAAGCCGCCGTTAAAGAACTTGAAGCTTTTTCATACTCGGTTTCTCACGACTTGCGTGCGCCGTTAAGAGCACTCGACGGTTTTGCCAGAATTCTGCTTGAAGATTATTCATCAAAGCTTGACGACGAAGGCAAGAGGCTGCTTAATGTTATAATGATAAACTCAAAGAATATGGGGATGCTGATTGACGACCTGCTGGCGTTTTCACGCCTGAACCAGCAGGAAATTAATATATCCAAAATTAATATGAGTTCATTGGCAAATTCCGTTTTCTCAGAACTGATTCAAAATGGAGAGAAATATAACATTGAATTTATTGTACAGGAAATTCCCGATACATACGGAGATACCTCGATGATGCGGCAGGTTTGGAGGAACCTGATCGGAAACGCATTAAAATTTTCATCCCGTAAGGAGCACCGGATAATTGAAATAGGGAACTGCCCTGGCGAAAATGAAAATACATATTTTATAAGGGATAATGGAGTCGGTTTCGATATGCAATATGTTAATAAGTTATTCGGTGTATTTCAGCGCTTGCATAAAGCTGCGGAATTTGAAGGCACCGGTGTTGGTTTGGCAATTGTGCAGCGAATTATTCATCGCCATGGCGGACGAGTATGGGCTGAAGGAAAATTAAATGAAGGCGCAACCATCTTTTTTGCATTACCAAATAAAAGGAGTTAAAAATGAACTCAAGTGTTTTAGATATTCTTTTAGTTGAAGATAATCCTTTTGATGCCGAGCTGACACTTCGTGCATTAAAGGAAATAAAGCTGCTGAACCATATTCAAGTACTAACCGATGGAGAGGAAGCCCTTAATTATATTTTCGCGCTTGGAGAATATAAAGAAAGAGATTTATCTCTTAGTCCAAAAGTTATCTTTTTAGACTTAAAGCTGCCGAAGGTTGATGGTCTAGAGATTCTTAAAAAAGTAAAATCTGACGAGCGGACAAAGTCGATTCCAATAGTTATTGTTACTTCATCTAAAGAAGAAAGAGATGTGGTAAAAAGTTATAAGCTTGGTGTTAATAGTTATATTGTAAAGCCGGTGGATTCCGAAAAATTTATTGAAGCGATAAAAGAGCTCGGCTTCTATTGGCTTATATTAAACCAGCCGCCTAAATAATAAATAGAGGTAAAGAAATTATGGATGAACCGTTAAGAATTTTAATTGTTGAAGATCTGCCTTCCGACGTGGAAATAGTTAAGAGAGAAATTAGAAAGGCAGAAATAAACTGCATCTTTAGATGTGTGGATACAAAGGAAGAATTTATTACTGCAATGGATGAGTTCAATCCGGAATTTATTCTTTCTGATTATTCATTACCTCAATTTGATGGAATGCAGGCTTTGCAGATTGCTAAAGGATATAATCAGGCAATTCCGTTTATTATTGTTACCGGCTCAATGAATGAAGAAACTGCAGTTGCATGTATTAAAGCCGGCGCCGAAGACTACGTTATTAAAGAGCATATTAGGCAGCTTGCGCCAGCGCTTCATGCCGCAATGGTTAATAAACAAAATTTAATTGCGAAGCTTGAAGCCGAAAAAGCTTTAAGGCTAAATGAACAGCACATGGAAATGATAGTTGAAATGCTGCCTGACGGAATACTGATTGTTGATAATGATTATACAATACTTTTTGCAAATAAAAAATCCAGGGAATGGCTGGCTCCTAAGGATGAAGAAATTATCGGTACAAAATTTTCTCATAATTTAGATTTGTCTAAAATTATAGAATGCGACATAATACTTACCGAAGGAATTCCGGGAAAGGCTGAAATAACTGCAGTGAATATAAAATGGGATAATGAACCGGCGTTCCTTGTTACGCTGCATAATGTAACTAAATGCCAGCAAGTATGAGAAAAATTGAATGAAGAATTTTTTCAGCGTTGGATATGAAAATCAATTACTAAAAGAATAAGGTTCGATGGCTCGGAGGTAAAATATAATTACTGCCTGAGCCATCATTAATACCCAATTTAGATTTTAGAGCTAAGATGATACTTATCTTTAAACCGCACTAAATAGCTATGTTCGATATAAAGAATAAATTTTATATCAATGCAGTTACCTAAACAAAGTGAATTCAAAATAGGTTAAAAAAATTGAATAATTGCCTCTCTTGTAGAAAATCCTTTCTTATAAAATTATCTTACTAAAAATTTAATTATTTAGCTCAATAAAC
>JAJYSI010000540.1 GCA_021793635.1 Bacteroidota bacterium | reverse complement strand
TTAAAATGGATCTATGTGTCGTTAATAGAAAGAGGTCAGTTCTTTATTCCTTTACGCCCAAATCACAAGCAGATGTTTGTGATTTTTTATTTTGGTGAAAGGAAGTCGAATAATGAAGTCCATAAAAGAAACAAGTGTTGAACTGAAAATTAATAATATAGAAATATTTACGTTGACTGTCATGAGCGCGGCATCGGGGGTGGATCTATAATGGAAAATATATGTACTGAATTGAAAAATGTTGAAATATCATTTTTAGATCGACGTGTGTTTCACATCTCTCGACTGGCGATACATCAGTTTGATCGTATCGGAATTGTTGGGAAGAATGGCGCGGGGAAAAGTACACTTCTGAAATTGATTGCGGGAAAAATTAGACCTGATAAAGGGCAAGTGAAACGATTGATTGACTTTGCCTATTTTGATCAGTTATCCCTGGCTGATCATGAAGAAGCCGATTATGAATTAATGGGTAAGTTATCTGTTCCGAAAACAACTCTCTGCCATTTTAGTGGGGGCGAGCATACACGACTGAAGCTTGCTGCTCTTTTTTCAAATTATCATGAGGGGTTGTTGATTGATGAGCCAACGACCCACCTCGATCAGGAAGGTAAAGACTTCTTCCAAGATGAATTAGATTACTATTACGGAGCACTTGTAATCGTCAGCCATGACAGATATGTATTAGATCAGATTGTTACGAAAATTTGGGAAATTGACGATGGCAACGTCACCGAATACACGGGTAATTATTCCGCTTATGTTGAACAAAAAGAACTTGCTAAACAGCAGCAACAAGAGCAACATGAAAGATACTTGAAGGAGAAGTCACGTTTGATGAAAGCGGCTGAGGAAAAGTTGGAAAAGGCTGATAAGGTGACACAAGCAAGTAAACGTGTTAAAAAAAGTGAAGTTAAAGAAAAGCCGAATAAAATGTTCATGACAAAATCGAAGGGGACAAGTCAAAAAGGCATTCAAAGGGCTGCAAAAGCGCTTGAACAAAGAGTGGAACAATTAGAAGTGGTTGACGCGCCAAAATCAGAGAACATTATTCGTTTTAACACACCAAAGTCACTTGAATTGCATAATAAGTTTCCGATTATGGCAGACCAATTATCACTTTCTGCTGGAGATAAATTACTTTTCCATAAGACGTGTTTTCAATTCCCCTTAGGACGAACGATTGCCGTTACAGGAAGTAATGGGTCAGGAAAAACAACGTTACTTCACCATATTTTGCAAAGAGGTGAGGGATTAACAATATCTCCAAAGGCTGTCTTTGGGGCTTATGAACAAATGGATTATCGATTTACGGAAGATACAACCGTATTAGCGTATATGAAGGATAAAAGTGATGATCATGAAAGCAAAATTCGATCTGTTCTTAATAAAATGGATTTTAAAGGTTCTGATTTAAAAAAGAATGTTCGTCATTTAAGTGGTGGGGAAGCTATTCGACTAGTTCTTTGTCAACTTTTTCTAGGAAGATACAATATTTTAATTTTGGATGAACCAACAAATTTTTTAGATATTTTTAGCATAGAAGCATTAGAGCAATTCATTCAAGGGTATGAAGGCACAGTACTGCTTGTATCACATGACCGCACCTTTATTGATCGCGTTGCTGATGATGTATATGTGATTGAAGATCACCAATTAAAACTGGAAAATTGAATGCAAACATATGTCTATTTGTTTTGATGTTTTGTAATTGTTACTTTTTTTACAAAGATGTTATAAAAAAGTCGTATTATTTCAAAATAAGGCAATATGCGTCTTTTCTCTTGGACTGCATATTGTTTTATTTTTTATTTGGGTTCATTTATCTACTATGCGTGTAGTGAAAACTATGAATAAAGGATGCATATCCGTGAAGTTGATAGAAAATGCAAGAAAATAGAACGATAATCTAGCATACTTAGACCTAAATCCGCAAAATGTTTCAGCAAAAAGGCCTAATTGTAATCTAACTGTAACATTACTATTATATGCATGTAATTATTAAATGTTACACTTTGTTCAGTTAGAAAAAATCTCTTTCTATACATATGCGAGTAAACATAAAAAATGACTACAATAAGACATACATAGAGAAACGTACTAATTTTGGGGAAGCGGGGAATGAAGCGTTGAAAAAAATTGTGTTATCAGTAACCACAGCTGCTGTGGTAGGATTAGGGAGTGCCTTTTTTAGTCATACGGTCCAAGCAGAAACAATCAACGAATTGGAAACAAAGCAATCCAATATAAAAAATGAACGTGAAGAGGTTAAAGAAAATTTATCAAAGGCAGAAGCAGAAATTGCAGATGTTTTGTTTGATTTAAAAGAAATAAACGAAGAAATTGAAAAGGTAGAAAAATCCTTAAAAGAAAATAAATCAATGATGAATAAAACTTCTGAAAAGATAGAAGAATCAAAAGAAGAAATTAAGGATTTAGAAAAAGAAATTGAAAAGTTGGAAGAAGCTATTGATGTTCGAAATGAGCTTCTGAAAGAACGGATTGCTTCTATGCAAAAAGCAGGCGGTAATGTTGGCTTTTTAGAAGTTGTCTTTGGGTCACAAAGCTTTGAAGATTTCATAAGCCGTGCTTCTAGTGCGAGTAAGGTGACGAAATCAGATGCTGAATTGATTGAGCAACAGGAAAAGGATAAACAGAAAGTCGAAGAACAACGCGGTGTTTATCAGGCTAAACTAGATGAGCAAGAGGAGCAAAAAGTTGAGC
>JAJYSI010000539.1 GCA_021793635.1 Bacteroidota bacterium | reverse complement strand
AAAGAGCATGATCAATTGATAGAAGATTATTCTTCCATGCTCGTTATTATGGATAAGGCAAGAAAAATGGCGATGAAACACGAAAATGAAGATCCGCAAAAAGAACAATTGCAATTTCAGATGGATAAGAATGGGAATTTACAGCGGATGAAAAATAAACAATAAGATGTAAAAAGTCGAGCCTTTTACATAAAAATGGCTCGACTGTAGAAAGTAGATCGTAAATGCACAAGCTTATGATTTGCTAGATGATTTTTGTTCGCCGACACCTTCAGGGTACCAGACAAGTGGGTTTTCACCTAAATCTCTTTCCATATCATAAGTAACAGGTTGAAAGCCCATTTTACGCCAAAACTCGTGTGAATTTAAACGGGGATTTGTTTTAATAGGTAGCCCAAATTGTTTAGCAAATTCGACAAGTGTTTTGCCGTAGTTCTTTCTTCTATACTCTGGTAAAACCTCCAGTTTCCACAGCTCTAAATAATCTTGTGGAGGATCGAAATAAAGATCATATTTCGCATCTCTTTTATAAAGGCTCATTCTGGCCACCAATTTGTCCCCGTAATAAATACCATAAAAAGGTGATTCATAATCATCCTCAATCATATTATCTTGTAAATCTTCTAGCATCGAAAGCTCTTGCATACCATACTCTTTAAATTTCTTAAATTCTTCTAATGTCTTGAAATTGACTTTAAGACGTGTAACTTCCATAGCCATCTTAACACATCCCCCTTACGGCAATACTTTTCATTCGATCAAAATGAATATTATATTTTTCTTATAGCATGATAAATGACTATTAGTATAATTATATAATAAATAATAAGAAACTTCTCTTTTCATTATACATTATGTACTTGGAAAAGAAAGCGATTACAAAAAGAGAAAGCGATTACAAATGAAGAAGGAATTTATCATTTTATGTAGAATATAGAAAAGGTGAGGGGTATATGTACCCTAGAAGAAGGGGGGAAGACATGAAAAAAATATTAATAGCTAATCGGGGAGAAATTGCATCGCGCATTATACAAACATGTGAAGCGATGGGAATAAAGACTGTAGCGGTTTATTCAGATGCAGATGTAAACATGCCATTTGTCCAACAAGCAAATGAAGCTTATCGCATTGGCGAGGCTCAAGTAAATCAGTCATATTTGAAAATGGACGCGATCATTGAAGTAGCGAAGAAAACGGATGTGGATGCAATCCATCCAGGCTACGGACTGTTATCTGAAAATAGTTCTTTTGCAAAAAAAGTGAAAGAAGCAGGAATACAATTTATCGGTCCATCACCTGAGACGATCGAACAAATGGGTGATAAGGTTAAAGCTAGAGCGATGATGAAAGCAGCAGGTGTTCCTGTTGTTCCAGGAAGTGATCAAGCGGTTGCGAATGTAGAAGAAGCGATTCGTTTAGCGAATCAAATAGGCTTTCCCGTCATGCTGAAAGCTAGCGGTGGTGGAGGCGGAATCGGAATGGTTCGCTGCGAAAATGAGCAAGCGCTCGATCAACATTTTATGGCAACAAAAAACCGTGCAAAAGCATATTTTGGATCAACTGATGTGTTCCTTGAGAAATGTATAGATAATGCTAGGCACGTCGAAGTTCAAATATTCGGTGATGAATCTGGGCAAGTTGTTCATCTGTTTGAGCGTAATTGCTCGGTTCAGCGTCGTAACCAAAAGGTGATAGAAGAAGCGGTATCCCCGCACCTATCAAATGAAACCCAAGAAGCAATGTATGAAGCTGCAATAAAAGGAGCCAAGGCAGTTTCCTATAAAAATGCAGGGACAATGGAATTCTCAGTAGATGAACAAGAAAAATTCTATTTTCTCGAAATGAATACGAGGCTTCAAGTAGAACATCCGGTTACGGAAGCAATTACGGGCATCGATTTAGTAAATTGGCAAATTCTTGTTGCCCAAGGTAAGACATTACCGTTAACACAATCAGATATAAAAAGAAATGGGCATGCTATTGAATGTCGCATTTATGCGGAAGATCCTAACACATTCTATCCTTCACCGGGAACTATCTCCACCCTTCAGTGGGGAGAAAGTGATCACGTCCGTATCGATAGTGGCTACATGACTGAATCAACAGTGACACCCTTTTATGATCCGATGATTGCAAAAGTAATTATTTTTGCAGAAAATCGAGACACATGCATAGCAGAAACAGAAAAATTTTTGGAAACAACACGCATAGAAGGAATTAAAACCAACATTCCATATTTACTTAAAATAATAAATACGCAGTCCTTTCAAGCAGGAAATTATACAACAAATATTATTTCTCAATATGATAAAGTAGAAAAATAATCGTGGGGGAGGATCAGTGATGAACGAATTAACAGCAACAATGGCCGGAACGGTATTAAATGTATTGGTGGAAGAAGGGGAGGAAGTATCTGCAGGTGATACCCTCGTTATGCTCGAATCGATGAAAATGGAAATACCTGTTGAGGCTCAAAATAGTGGGAAAATTAGTAATATTAATATAAACGTCGGTGATTTCGTTAATGAAGGAGATGTATTAATAACAATTGAATAAATAAAAAATGGAGGGGAAATACATGACCATCTCATCAAAAACACTTGAAGAAAGATTGGCAGAACGTAAAAGGAAAGTGGTGGCTGGCGGCAGCTCGCGGGCGGCGGCCGTGCGTTACAAGAAGGGCTTTGACCGCTACATCGAGAAGCACCCCGAAGATGCCGATATTAGTACCT
>JAJYSI010000538.1 GCA_021793635.1 Bacteroidota bacterium | reverse complement strand
TTTGTATACGACAAAAATGAATATCCTTTGTCAGTCAACGAAGATGAATTTTACTACCCGATTCTGCCGGAGCAGACGGAGTATCAATTGCTGGAGCGGTACCGGGTGGAGGAAATAGAATGAAGGGGAGTTTTTGAAAAAGTAGCTGTTGTTCATCCGCCTCACCTCATCCGAGCCCTCTCGTTTTATATTTCATGATTTTGTATTATAAAAATTATTGCATATTTTAAGGGCTTTGTTAAACGATCTCCTTCGTGAGCAGTAAGCTTTAAAAAATGAAATCATTATTTCCTACCTTTTTCTACCGCAGAGCCGGCAGATCTGAAAAGATACGGCTGATGCTGCTTGTGTTGTTTTTGAACGGTCTTTACTGGGGATGTTCATCCGGATCAGAGCAGGGACCGGCCGGGCAGGAGGTGAGAGAGATGTATTTATGTGAGAATTAATAATTAAAATTATTCATGAAAATCGATCTTTCTTTCAGTGTGCTTGTATTCATTTTTTTATTGGGTTGCTCTGAAGAAGTGGATAGGGGTAAAGAACCTCAGGGTGGAATCGGATTGGCATATGATTTGGAAAAGCTAACATCCGTTTGCGAACATATATTCGATTCTCCTCTCCATGAAAGCAAAATAATCAAGTTAGAATTGACTTACCAAGGTCTTATAGACGATATTTCAAAATTGCTGATTTATAAAAATTGGCTTGTTATTTTAACCATGGGAGAGAACAAAGATGTTCTGATTTTTGATCAAGATGATGGAAGGTTTATATATAGTTTTAAATATAATCATCCTGAATTGTTGTCAGATGTTACGGACTTTGAAATTTACAAGAACAAAATCTATATCAATAACTATGATCGAAAAATAGTTTCTGTATTTGATATTTCAAATATTCCGTCCGTTTATTTTCAACGAATTATGGAAAGCAATTTAAGATTTGATAAGTTTAGTATAGTCGATTCGGAAAATATCTTAGTGTATCCCTATATGGCTTCCCTTAATATTGTGGAAAATCAAATATTGAATTACGATTTGATGCTGTTGGATCAAAACTTGAATTTGAAAAATCCGTACCTCCCATATCCGGTGGAAAAATTTCATTATGGATCTTCTTACAATTCTACTACAAAAATAAATTTCATTGCTCCGTTTTATAAATCAGAAGAGAACGATATTTATTTTGCGGATTTGATGAGGGATACTACCTACAAATGGGATTCCGAGACAAAAGAAATCATCCCGTTTGCCTATCATAAGGGCAATAATATGGCTGAGAAAATAATAAAAGAGGTTGATCTGACTGAAAGTATTGCTCTGATGCAAAATAGTGGTCGTCCTTTCGGTGCTCAGATATTTTACGCGGATGAAGAAGGATTTATTTTTTCTTCTGTAATTGGTTCAAAGGTACATTACATTTATATTTCTTTTTCTACTTTAAAATACAGATTATTAAATGTTGTGGATTTTGAGAACGAAATGAGTCTAACAAAGACGCCGATGGGCTTGCCGTTTCTTTATATTGATTCAGGATTTAATGTATATGCCGTAATCATTCCTCATTTATATCCGGAGTCAGAACTGAAGACAGTGGGACTGAAACCAGAAGATAATCCTGCAATTGTAAAATATAATTTAGGATCTTGTTTATAATACAATGACAAAAAGATCAGAAATGGGAATGTTTGATGAAATTTTTCCGGATGCGGGTATTCCGGATGTATGGTGGTCAATGACTTGTTTGACAGAAGTGGTCTTGAATAAGATCCTTCGACGGGGAAAGAATTCAATAATCGTGTTATTCTATCTGCTTTTGATCAGTTGCCATACCGATTCCGGGCCCGCAGAAAACCCGGAGCCGCTTCATCAGATGGAAATCCTTGTGGAGGAGGCCATTCCGGTCCATGCTTTTGATCTGATCAAACCGATACGGTACATTTGTCCCGATACCGGCTATCTGCTCAGCATAGTCAATACCCGAAAGATTCTCCGGAATTTTGATCAAATTGCATTTTTGCAAAATGCACCCGGGGTTTCTGATTTTGTGATCTATGATCAGGACGGAAATCTGATCAGCGATCTGAACGGGATGCATTCGGGACCTGAAAACTTTTTTCATGCAAGCGATTTCCAGGCCGATGAAACGGAAGGAAATTATAAAATTCTGGTTCGGAATCCGATGAGACTGGTGACGGTTTCGAAAGAAGGACATCCCCTTGAAGAATCATTGCTTCCTTTTACAGATACTTACTTCGAATTTTGGATAAATCACGATGCGTACCTTTTTTATGCAGATAATGTTTTGCTTGTCGGAGATTACAATCTGGTGATGACGGATCGGCAGTTCCGGATCCGGCAGCAGTTTGATCAGATTCAGCCGATCCAATATCAGACTTCTACGATGGATCAGGACAAAATGAACTATGATCCTGAAGGCAACCGCTTTTTATATCGGCCGTCCTTGATCTATGATTCCATATATGAAGTCAGCTGGGAGGGAGATTATCTTCCTTTCGGAAATATTCATAAATCGGGAGGATTTACGGATCAGGAACTGGAGAAGATCAGCAGAGCTCCGTTTCCTTTTCAGGAATATAAAGATCTTTTCAGGAAGAGAAACATCAAACCTTATCCCATCCTCAATATTTATCCGTGGAAGGATTTTCTTTTTATACCCTATGGAGGGTATCTGGCGGTGTATTCCGTCTCACGGAGGAAAACCCTCGTTTT
>JAJYSI010000027.1 GCA_021793635.1 Bacteroidota bacterium | reverse complement strand
TCCGATCTTTGCTTCATCAAAAGAATACTCCGGCTTCCACCCAAGCTCGTTTTTTATTTTGGATGAATCGATCGCATATCTTCTATCATGCCCCGGACGATCTTTTACGTAATGAATTAAATCTTCAGGCTTCTTTAGATGACGTAAAATTAATTTTACAATTTCAATATTTGGCATTTCATTGCTGGCGCCAATGTTATAGACATTTCCCGGCATTCCCTTTTCAAGTACCAAATCTATTGCATTGTTATGATCGATTACATAAATCCAATCCCGAACATTTAATCCGTCTCCATAGACCGGCAGCTTTTTATTGTTTAATGAATTAATTATCATCAAAGGAATCAGCTTCTCCGGAAACTGCAGCGGACCATAATTGTTTGAGCATCTTGTTACGACAACCGGCATTCCAAAAGTATGATGAAATGCCAATGCCATCATATCTGCAGCGGCTTTGCTTGATGAATACGGACTATTTGGGGAAAGCGGAGTTGATTCGGTGAATAATCCTTCATTGCCTAAACTTCCGTAAACTTCATCAGTGGAGACTTGTAAAAATTTTTCCACTTCGTATTTGCGGGCTGTTTCAAGCAAGACATTTGTTCCAATTACATTTGTCTGATAAAATATTTCAGAGCCTAAAATGCTTCTATCAACGTGAGATTCTGCTGCAAAGTTGATTACGTATTTTATCTTATATTTTTGAAAGATGAAATCAACTAACTCGGAGTTAGTTATGTCTCCTTTAACAAACTGATAGCTCTTTTTTTCTTCGGAAGGTTTTAAATTTTCCAGATTGCCTGCATAAGTAAGCTTGTCAAGGTTTACAATAAAGTAATCATCTCTCTTTTGTAAAATAAAATTGATGAAATTGCCGCCAATAAATCCGGCACCGCCGGTAACTAAAATATTTTTCATCTAACTCCTAAAAAGAAAATATTCCTATTAAAATTCCCGCTTGGACATAAAAACTATTCCCGTTAATAGACGACGGAGCACCAATCAAATCCTGGTTATTATCATAAGTCCATTTATCTCCAAAGGTAATTTGATAGCCGCCGCCAATTCTAAAGCACAATAAATGGAAAGCCGGAATATCAACATTCAGCATCGGTGTGAAAATCCAATAATCATCCTTAAGAGTACCGCTAAAGTTTGAAGGTGAATGGTAGTCTGCATTACTCCAGTAATTCTGCCAGTTTATTACGCCGGCATTTTTATAAAGTTCAATACTAAGGCTTCCTCTTCCTATAAGTGCGCCTACAGAAATTCCGAAATTTCTAACATACGGCAAAGTATACTCGATTGTAACACCGCCTCCGCTTAAAGAAAAAACTGCTTCGGTATTCATTCGAATAATTTTATTTGAAGCACCGTCTACTCCTGTCAGAATTTCATTAAAATTACCTGAACTCGAAACACTTCCGCTGAACCCGGAACCGCCTATTCTAAAATTTTTTAATATTCCCAGATAAATAAATCCAGAAATACCTGAAGTGAAAAAACCGGTTTTTTGAAAATCAGGTACACCGAAGCCCTTCAATTGATTATTAACACCATATACATGAGGGAAAATCCAGCCTGGAGTATATCCAATGCCTCCGCCAAAAGGTGCATCATAAAATGATGATTCCTCCTGCGAAAGAGCAGATGCACTAATCAACAAAAATAAAATTATAGTAGCAGCAATTTTATTCATAAATTCTTACAATTGGATAATAAATTTATCAAAGCTATTATGAAAAACCAAAGAAAGATTGGGCAATTTATAGTGGATTTGTATGGGACCGGAATATGTGTAGCTGACTAAAACGGTAAATCATCGTCGTTGTTTAGAAAGTCTGCTCTGCTTTCATATGGATTCTTAATATTATTGTTTTCATCTTGGAACTTCTTAAATTTCTTATCTTCTTCTGCTTGATTCAATTGCAAAATTTTTAGTGAAATTGGACTAGCAGAAACATATTTCTTAACTGGATCGATTAGGAACATTTCACCAGCTTCTATGTCTTCATTCCAGCAATTTCTCCCTCCACCATCGCACCAGGGACGCTGAAAACAATCTGGGCAGCTACCAGTACAGCCGTCGATAGTCCAGCCACCTGAAATTAAAAATTCACTTTCATCTCCCATTGTTTCAAGCAGAAATTCATAAACAAGTCTTGCCGGTACTCCCTCATTTAAACTAATACAACTACCTGCCTCTTCGAATGCATCAATCAATTTTTGAAGTTCTAAACAAATTTCTTCATCTCCAATTTCATTTGGATTTTTTACAACGAAACTCTTTGGTAACTTATCTTTGTACTGCATTCGTACAGGCAATCCATTAATCCATCTTTCAAAAATGTACCAGTCATTATCAGGGTCAAAGTCCGGTTCTATCGGAGGAAATTCATAACCTTCAGATTCCATTATCTTGCGACTTTTGCATTCGGAATATTTTCTAACCCAATCTAAAAGATTTTTCAAAACAGCATTTTCGCGTTCAAGATCATCTGGAGTATAATAAAAAACATCTGAAAGGTTTAAATTGCGATAAGCGAATTCTTTCTTTAATGATTCGTTCTCTAAAATTATTTTAATATCAACTTCCATTTTCAATAACCTCTATTCTAAAATTCGAAACCGGAAATCGGAATTTTGTTTATAAGATTTTAATTGTCTATTTTAACCCGGTAAACCAAGAATACGGTGTTTAATATGCTAAAAACCAAATCATATATCAAGCCTGAAGAATATCTTGAGAGGGAAAGAAAAACAGAATTTAGAAGCGAATATTATAACGGCGAGATGTTCGCAATGTCAGGCGCTTCAAAAGAACACAATATAATTTCAACTAATCTTACATGGATTTTGGAAAGTCAACTTCGGGATAAGCCTTGTCAGGTTTTTCACAGCAACTTAAGAGTAAAGGTAAATCCATCAGGTTTATATACCTATCCGGATATAATTGTTGTGTGCGGCGAGCAAAAATTTGAAGATGAAGAACTTGATACACTTCTAAATCCAACCTTATTAATAGAAATACTTTCTGATTCGACTGAAGATTATGATAGAGGAACAAAGTTTGTAAATTATAGGCAGATAGATTCGTTGAAAGAATATGTTTTGGTTTCTCAGGATAAAATAAAAATAGAAAAATATATTCGTCAGGGAGAAAGCAATTGGCTGCTTACCGAAGAAAGTAATTCTGAGAAGATTATTGAACTACCTTCCGTAGGCTGTTTCCTTGTTTTCAAAGAAGTTTATAGAAATATATTACCGGCTTAAACTATAAAATACATTCTCACTTGACTACGTTTTCCTGCGCATTAACAGCCTGCCATCTCCCGTTTCGTTTTTCAAACACATCCGTAAAAATAGATCTGCTAATTGATTTGCCCTTATTCTTAAAAGTTTCTACAATGCCGTTTGCAATTCCGGTGCTGCCATAAATTCTAACAAAAAGTGTATCGAATTTTTGACTAAAACCAACTGGTAAAGGATGTTTTACTTCCCATTCGATATGTTCTTTCTTTGTAAAGAAAATACCTTGAGGAAGAACGTGAATAAAATCGGGAGCTAATATAGAATCTAAAGCAGTTTTGTTATGAAGATATTTTAACCAGCTTTTTTCAAGATGGATAATTTGTTGTTTATCTTCATTTGTATCATTTCTTGATGTGTTTTGATTTTTAGAAAAGCAAAATTTATTAGCTGTAATTATGAGTAACAATATTCCCCAAAAGATTGACATTCGTTTTATCTTCATAGGTATTCAAAATTGAAGTCTGATTTATTTTAATACTTTTAACTCCGCGGCTCAAGTGCACGTAGAACAATTATACCAGTATCTTTTTTAACTTCTTCAAGATATTCGGCAAGCGGCTGTTTATTAATTTGAACTTTATATCCGACATTTGGCGCATTAAGTAAATGTATCTTTCCGTCATTCATCCGTACAGCAATACCGACATGGTTAATATCAAGCCCTTTAATTGCGGATGAAAATGCAATTAAGTCACCGCTTTCAATTTTCTTGTCAATCTCGGAAACTTTTTCTTTCGGAATGAAGTAATATGTCCTCTTACTAATTTCTTCTTCCTGAGATTTTATAATCGGTATAAATTTAGGATTTTCTTTTAATGCTTTGTAAGCGTCGGCATGTGTTGACATAAAATCAACTTTAAACTTAGTTGGCACCCCACCAAGTTCTTTGGAAATGTTTTTTACAATGCCTTTCCTTTCATTATCATAAATCCAGTCTGAAAAATAATTGAGTCTGGATGGGTATTGATTTATTATGCCATCCCGGTAGCGGATCTTAGTTAATTCTTTCTCATAATCTTTAAAAGAACTTTTCTTTTCTTTAATAAGACGTGCAAATGCTAAAGTGTTTTCCAAAAAAGTTGTGCAGTCTAATCCTGTAAGATTGATAACCAGAGATTCAGTCTTCCCTTTTTCCAAGGTATGCGCTTCATAATCGGTTCCGATAAAGCTTTTGCCTACCTGCACGATAACTTCGCTTATAGGTTTATTCTCTAAGTTCTTCTCTATTGCTAATTGAAACTTATTCTTACAGATCTGAACATCATTATCAGAATAAATTTGTGCATGCAAACTTGCTGCTATCACTAAAAGAATTAAAACTATCTTTACCACAATTTTTAATTTTGAATTTTTAATTTATAATTAAATAATATCTTCATCAGTCGGCGTTACGGTATATTCTTCAATTTGTCTTGCATGAGCAAGGTTTTCAAACCGGGCATATTCTTTAACAAATGCCAAACGAACTTCGCCTGTAGGACCATTACGCTGCTTGCCGATAATTACTTCTGCTACGCCTTCTGTTGGAGTAGCATCATCAGGGAATGTTTTTATTCCATAATACTCTGGTCGATTTAGAAATAAAACTACGTCGGCATCCTGTTCTATCGAGCCGGATTCACGAAGGTCTGAAAGCTGCGGACGTTTATCGGTTCTTGTTTCAACGGCACGGTTCAACTGCGCAAGAGCGATTACCGGAATGTTCAATTCTTTTGCTAAAGATTTTAACGAACGCGAAATATGAGAAATTTCCCTTTCACGGCTTTCAGAGTTCGCTGGTCCTTGCATAAGCTGCAAATAATCGATTACTATTATCCCGATATTCTTTTCAGCCTTTAATCTTCTTGCTTTCGCTCTGATTTCCAAAACTGTCTGTGCAGGCATATCATCTACATAAATCGGCGACTCAATTAATTTATGAGCGTTCTTACTAAGCTTTACTCCTTCTTCATGAGGAAGTTTTCCGGTACGGACTAAATGTGCATTTAATCTTCCTTCGGCACAAAGCATACGAATTATAAGCTGCATCGTTGACATTTCAAGACTGAAAATTCCAACCGGAATTTTGTGGTCGATAGCCGCATTTCTTGCAAGAGTAAGTGCGAAGGCAGTTTTTCCCATGGAGGGCCTGGCAGCAATGATTATCAAATCCGATTTCTGAAATCCGCCGAGCATTTCATCAAGTTCATAAAAGCCGGTAGGAACGGAAAATGATTGCCTTGTGTTCGAATGGATTGCCTCGATATATTCAAGCGCATCTCGAACTGCTCTATCCATTCCCTGGAAAGACTTTTTAAGATGGGTTTCTGTTATCTCAAAAATTTTTCTTTCGGCTTCATCAAGAATGTCAAATGCATCTTCGGTGCCTTGATAAGCTGCTTGCGCAATTTCATGTGAACTGGTAATAAGACCGCGAAGAATCTGTTTTTCAAGAATTATCTTTGCGTGGTACTCTATGTTAGCCGCAGAAGAAATATTCTGCGAAAGCTTGCTTAAGTAAACCGCACCTCCTGCTTCATCAAGTTTCTCCCTTTTTTTTAATTCTTCATAAAGTGTAACTGTATCTATGGGTTCACCGGCATCGAACAAGGAAATCATCGCTTCAAAAATCAATCGGTGTTCTTTTAGATAAAAACTTTCCGGGGACAAAAGCTCAATTGCTTTTGGTACTGCTTCTTTTTCAATTAGCATACCGCCAAGCACCGAAGCCTCTATTTCCGGCACTGCCGGCGGCTTCCTATCAGCTGGAATTATCTGATCTAAAGTAATTTTCTGCTGCTTATTCTTTGCCATTATTTAAAACAAAATCATCATATAATTTTCTGAACTTTTTTACATCTTCCCAGCAGTCTCTTTTCCAGTTTGGATTTCGAAGCAGTGCTGCGGGATGAAATGTAACCATGACTTTCACATTTTCAAATTCGAAAACTTTTCCGCGCATGCTTGTAAGAGATTCTCTTTTCTTCAAGAGCCCTTGAGCAGCGGTTAAGCCAAGACATAAAATCAACTTCGGCTTTATCAACGCAATCTGCTTTCTTAAATACGGCATGCACGAATCCATTTCTTGGGGTAAGGGAGTTCTATTCCCGGGCGGACGACACTTAACAACGTTAGCTATATAAACTTCATCCCGTTCAAACTGTATCGCTTTCAAAATATCAGTCAACAATTTTCCGGCACGACCGACAAACGGCAAGCCTTGCGCATCTTCATCGGCACCGGGACCTTCTCCAATTACCATTACATCCGCATTAGGATTGCCGGAACCAAAAACAAATTTATTTCTCGTCGATCCAAGCTGGCACTTCTGGCAATTACAAATCAATTTATTTAGATCTTCGAGATTAGCTGTAAGCTCCCAATTATCCTTTGGAGCTTCAAATAAATTTTTGTCTTCTGTTTTTATCTTCTTATCTTCTTTGATAAAAACAGGAAGTTCAGCTTCATCTCCGGATGCAGCTTTTCTATTTACCTTTGATTTAAATTCAGAAGTCGCGAAAGGATTATGTACCACTGAGGTTTTTCTAGTAATTTTTTCTTCTAAAAGTTCATCGCCAAAAATTTCTTTCTGGTCCTTCAGAGCTTCAATTAATTGTTTTTTGGTTAAATCTTTCATTGCGCAAATCTAAATGATAATTGCCTAACTTCAAACTTCTTAGTTTGTAAACTAGTTAAAAATTATGATTAATCTTGGAGGAAAGAACTACTAAGAATTTATGCTTTCTAAAATTTCAGAAAGTATTTTATTAGCTGCCTGAAATTTTGACATTAGCGGAAGCTCGATTGTTTTTCCGGTTTTGTGAATGATCGTAATCTTGTTCGTATCAAACTCAAATCCGCTCTCTTTATCTCTAAGTGAATTCAGAACGATTAAATCCAGATTTTTTTTCTTGAGTTTCTCCGAAGCATTCTTTAACTCATCATCTGTTTCAAGTGCAAATCCCGCTACAATTTTATCTTTCTTATCAAGTGAAGCAAGGATGTCCGCTGTTTCTTCCAGCTTAATTGAGGCGAGTTTATCTTCTTTCTTAATTTTTTTATCCGATGCAGAAGCAGGCTTATAATCAGCTACCGCGGCTGACATAATTAAAACATCACATTCTTGAAATTCCTGCTCAACCAACTTTTTCATTTCTTCGGCAGATCTGGTTTTTAATAATTTAATTTCCGGATAAGAAACTTCGTTTGAAGGACCGGAAATCAAAGTTACCTCTGCACCTCGGAGAAAGGCAGCCTTGGCTATCTCAAAACCCATCTTACCCGAAGAACGGTTACCGATAAATCTTACCGGATCAATATCTTCATAAGTCGGACCGGCAGTAACTAATATTTTTTTGCCGGCTAAATCTTTTTTGCAGCCGGTTAAAATCAATTCAACTGCATCAATTATTTTATCTACCTCAGGTAATCTTCCCTTGCCTTTCAAGCCGCTGGCTAATTCACCTTCTTCTGCTTGAAGGACATAATAACCGGCATCTTCCAGTTTCTTAATATTCTGCTGGGTGATTTTATTATTATACATATCAACATCAGCAGCAGGAGAAATTATTAGCGGACATCTTAATGCCGGCACGAGTGTAGTTAAAGCATTATCTGCAAATCCATGAGCAATCTTTGCAGCAGTATTTACTGTGCAAGGTGCAATAATCATCAAATCAGCCCACAGTGCCGTATCAATATGCCAGGTAGATAATGAAGTTCCATTTTTCTGAGAAGATGGAAAAGTATTAACTATAACTTCATTTTGGGAAAGAGTTGAAAAAGTAAGCGGAGTTATAAATTCAGTTGCGGATGGAGTCATGACGACTTTGACTTCCGCTTTCCTTTTAATAAGCTCCCGAATAATAAACGCGGATTTATAAGCAGCGATACAGCCGGTTACTCCCAAAATTATTTTCTTACCGGCAATAATATCAGTGCTCATTTCTAAACTCGAATCATTCGAAAATATTTTAATATTGTTTTTAAAAGTGAACTAAATTTTAATTCTGAACTTCTCTGTAACGATATTCTACTTTCCCGTCGAGTAATTCCTTCAAAGCTTGAAGATGAGGCTTATCTCTTTTTTCAAATTCCTGAGCAATCTTTAGCTGAGCAGGATTCTCGATATCCTCGTTTTCCTCTTCGGTGCCGACAACCGGTATAGTGCTTATCAATGCATTAAATTCGATTTTGTTATCGTCATTAATCTTCCTAGCCTTTTTCGATGCAACAATAATGCCTTCGTAAACATTAGCCGCACGCTGGTCAATTACACGCAAATCTACTGGTTGAATTCCCATTAATTATTTTCCTCCATGAATTATTTTTTTTATTAAACTCTTTGTTTCAGAAACTGCATTTTCAAGAATTTTATTCTCTACAAAATAATCAAATTTTTCTTTAAGTCTCAATTCCATTTGGGCACGCTCTATTCGCTTCTTAAAGTCAGCATCATTCTCGGTATTTCTTTTCTTTAATCTTTTTTCAAGTTCATCAAAACTTGGCGGATAAATAAATATTAAAACCGCTTCCGGGTAAATTTTCTTTAATGAAAGAGCGCCTTTAACATCAATCTCGGCAATAACCGATTTTCCATTATTTATGGTATCTTCAATAAAACTTTTATAAGTGCCGTAATAATAATCATAAAATTTTTCCCATTCTACAAATTCATTACCGGTGATTTTCTTCTTAAACTCTTCTTCTGTGATGAAGAAATAATCGACGCCTTCTTTTTCGTTCTCTCTCTTTTTTCTTGTTGTAGCAGAAACAGAAAAAATCAGTTCGGGAAAATCCTTCAAAATCTTTTTTAGAATTGTCGTCTTGCCGGTTCCGCTTGGAGCGGAGACGGCAATGATTGCACCTTTTTTATTTGCCAAACGCCAAACCGATTTTTTTATTCAATATTCTGAATCTGCTCACGGATCTTTTCTATTTCTTCTTTAATGAAAACCGTGTTGTGTGTTATTAAAGTTGAAATAGTTTTGGATGAAATAGTATTTGTTTCCCGGTTCATCTCCTGGCAAAGAAAATTCATTTTACGACCCGGCTCCGAATCCTTTTCCAAACTTTCGATAAAGAATTTCAAGTGACTTCTAAGCCGAACGCACTCTTCGGTAATATCTGCTTTGTCTGCTATTATTGCTAATTCCATTTCAAGTCTGTTGCTGTCTAACTTGGATTCTTCAACCAGCAGCTTAACCTTTTCTTTCAGCTTTCCAAAATATTCTTGAACATTTAAAGAAGATTCTCTTTCAATTTCGTCAAGTTTAGTTTCAATAACCGTGATACGCTTTTTAAGATCTTTCGATAATTCTTTGCCCTCATTCAATTTCATCTTTTGAAGTTCGGTTAAGGCTGCATCTAATGTATTTTTAATTGTCTCAAATTCTTCTTCGGATAATTCCGCTTCCGAAGTTTCAAAAATTTCCTTATTTGCAAGAAGATGTTCAAGCTTAATTTTCTCGGTTATCTTTGCAGATTTCTTTAATGTTTTTATCAATGAAATATAATTCTTAAGCTTTTCTTTATTCACGGTAAAAACAGCATCGCCGGAACCGTTACTCTTTATCTGAACAACCACCGAAAGCTTGCCGCGGTTTATTTTATTCTTTATTACTTCACGCAGGTCAAGTTCTTTGCTCATTAAAGAGGATGGCAGCTTAAGGACAATATCCAGATACCTGCTGTTAACGCTCTTTACTTCTACATCAACTTTGATCTTACCGTTTTCGGCAGAACCTTTGCCGTAACCAGTCATACTATAAATCATAAACTGCCTTAATTAAAGACTACAAAAATAACGATTTCATTCTTTGTAACAAAGTAAGGATGACTAAAATTTAGAAAGCTTCGCCGAGACCAAAATTAATAACAACATGCTGTAAAACATGCTCCTTCTTTTCCCATAAAAATTCATGGCTGTTCGGATCGTAAAATTTAAATCCGAAGTCTACTCTGAAAGGTGCCACCGGAGTATAATACCTTAGTCCGAATCCGACTGCAACTGCTACGCTGTTCCAGCTAAAACTATTATAACCCAGCCAGGTGTTACCAAAATCTGTAAAAAGAGCATAGCCTACATTTTCCCAAAATCTGCGGCGGAATTCCATTGAGCCTTCTATAAGAAAACTTCCGCCTTCTATATTTAAATTTGTTATGCCGGGAATAGTTCTAAGCCGCGGGCTTGCTGGAGGGACAAGCTGGTTGCTCTCCCATCCTCTTATCGAGGTACTTCCTCCCGCAAAAAAAGTTCTGTTTATTGGAACGCCTGCAAAACTACCGTAATACACCTGAATGTTTCCAACCTTTAATTTGAATGCCGCTATTGAATTCTGATGTTTATCAAGAGTAAGATAATATGAACCTCCTAACTGGAACTTATAAAAGCCCGCACTGCTGGAATTCTTTTGAGGGAATGAATTACCTTCTTCAATATGAAATGTTAAGTTATAACCTCGTGTCGGGAAAAGAATATTATCGGCAGTTGTAGATGCGGCATCGGCGGCAATATCCGAAACCAATTTAATTGCAAGGCTGTCGGGTAAAGTTCGATAATCTTCTTTAGATTGCTCAACCGTATAAGAAGCACTTAAATGATTTAAGAACGTGTAGACAGGCATTTCAAAATCAAATGTAAATTTGGTACCAAGTAGAGTGTTATAATAATATGGCTGTTTATTTATTGTCGCATAAGTTTCCCATGTGGCAAAGATCGGCTTTTCAAAAACATAAGGCTGATCAAGAACTATTCTTGAATCGACATAACCGTTTAGTGTTGTGTCATAGATTGAAAAACCTCTGATAAGATTTCCGAAATCTACTTGAAAAATATTCTGAACACCGAAAGAGGAACTAATAGTTAATTTTCTGGCATCGCCAAAAAAGTTTTTCCTAACATAAGAGACTCCGAGACCGGCATTAAAAGCATTCTGCTGGTTATTTAGGATTACTTCCGGATCCATTTCATTCAATAAACCGATGCTTGCACTCATCTCAATAGGAACCTTGCTGTCGGTTGTATCGCTTTCCTTAGGCCTGAGCATCACCGAGTTAAAAAGTCCAGTCTGATACAATCTTAATTGGCTTTGATATAATGCATCCTGGCTGTATAACTGTCCTTTTTTAATTCCCGAAATATCCCGCAGCAAACCGTCTTCTACAAATTCGGCGCCGGCACCCGTTTTTGTAACAAGCACTGAATCAATCCGGTAAAGGTTGCCGAGCGAGAAATAGATATTTACGTTTGCTTTATAAGTAATCGTATCTTTCATAACTACCGTGCTATCCAGTTTTATATAGAGATAGCCGTTGTTGCTCATGTAGTTAATAAATTTTGCCGTATTGCTTTGAACGACTTCCTGAGAAAATCTTTGGTTAGTATCGAGTGCGATATCTTTATAAATATTATTGTAAAGATATTTTGGAATCCTATCTATACCATAAATATCTAACTTTCCGAAATAGGATGGTCGGTTTTCATCAACTAAATAGTAAAGATTGACTCTTTTATCAGTAGTGTCAATTTCATATTTGTATCCGAACTTTGCATCAAAGAAGCCGTTTGAATTATAATATTCTTTTAAAGCAGTCAAATCAATAGGGATATTTGTTGAATCAAAGTATACCGGCTCCTTGCCTAAACTTGAAAATGAATGCAAGAATTTCCAGAACCACCATGGAGTCGGACGGGAATAAATTAAATCTGCCAAAGTCGAAGATGAGTAATAACGATTACCAATAAAATTAATAGAATTGAGTTCGTATCTTACACCAGTCTGGGCAAAAAGTTCTAAGCTAACAATAAAAAATAAAAATAGTATTTTCTGCTTCACGAATTCTTTAATTGTTTTTAACTAATCTTTTTAAGATCAAATTCTGAGTTAGTATTTCAAAACCACATCCTTAGAAACTACCTTGAGCGACGGATAATCCCGCTTAAAAACGCTGGTAAAGAAACCTTTAACTTGCGGGATATCTATATTATCCGATAAAAAAAGTGATATAGGTTTACCCTGCTCCGTAACCAGATGCGCATAATAAGTTTCTTTTTGATTAAAGTTAACCAGATATGAATAAACTTCTCCGCCGCCGCTTCCCAAAAAATAATCTTGAGAATTGTAATAAATTAATTCATGATCGAAAAACGGGAATTTAATTTTTTGGACAAGACATTGTTTAAATGAACCGTTGAGAAGCTTGGTTTGAAATGCAATTTTCAATTGATCGCCTTCCATCTTTAGCAAAATAAATTTAATACCCCACTCTTTTGGAGATTGAGTTTCAACTCCAGCAGCAATTTCAACAACAGTATCCATGTCGAATCTGCCGTTGTAAGCAAAACTGACATTAGGACCGAGAACTTCTTTTGCCTTTTGTAAAACAACCTGAGGATTACCCCAATCTACAGTTTGATCATCAGTTTGGTTAGATTTTTTTCCAGAGCATGAAACAAAAATCAACGAGAAAACCAAAGCTATAAATATTGAATATCTATTTAATAACAACTAAAGTTCCTTTCTTAATTACAGAATATAACTCATCAATATCTTCGTTGCTTATTGCTACCGAGCCGTCAGTCCAGTTATAATTAAACGGAAGATACCTGAAAATAAAATCCAGTCTGCCGATTCCCTGAATACCTATATCGCCGCCTAAAGGCGTATCTTCCGGCGGGCAGCTACCCAAATTGATATCATATTTTATGCTGTCGTATTGAGCCTGAGTAATTATTCCTTTGCGTAAGGCATCCGAAGCATCGGTCAAATTTGGATAATTCAATTTAAAAAATTTATAGTATTTGTTGACCGTATCAATCTCACAAATTTTATAGTTGCCTACAGGTGTTGATAAATCCCCTGCTTTGGATTTCGGCGTATTAACATTGCGCCCAAAGTTAGCTCTGTAGGATTTAATTAAAACCGAGTCTTCATACAGATCCAGTTCATATGATTGCCGATTAATAATTATATAAGGCTTTTTTAATTTCGGAAATCCTTTTTCAGCCATTGCTTCGCTTAAAGGAATTTCTCTTATATTTAATATGATACCGTAAACAATACAACCGGTAATAAATAAAATTATTCCGCCGCTGAAAAATAAGATGTTTCTTAACAAACTTTTATTCAGATAGGAGGAAATGCGTGAGTCCTCCGGTACAGATGTATTGGAATCCTTATTATTCATCAATTATAATTTTATGACAAAACGAACCACTTCGGATTTGTCCTTTTAAAATTTAATCAAAATTTTTATGAAAGTTAAATAAAAACTACAATCTGATAAAAATAAAAAAGCCCCATTCCGACATGGGAATAGGGCTTAAAATCGAGATCATCAATTGCGGCTACACTTCCATTATTTCTTTTTCTTTATGTTTTAGAAGATCATCTATCTTATGGATATGTTCGTCGGTTAATTTTTGGATTCTGTCTTCGGCTTCTTTCAATTGATCTTCCGAAATCTTTTTATTCTTTTCTTCTCTCTTCAAATGCTCGTTTGCATCTCTTCTAATGTTACGGATGGCAATCTTATTATCTTCACCAAATTTTTTTACAAGCTTAACAAGTTCTCTTCTTCTCTCTTCATTTAAAGGCGGAACCGGGATTTTCAGATTGGTGCCGTCATTAACCGGATTAAAACCAATATTAGCTTCAAGTATTGCCTTTTCAACAGCGGATAAAACTGATTTATCCCACGGCGTTATTGAAAGCGTGTGTGCGTCCATTACGGTAATGTTTGCAACCTGATTTATCGGCAGGCTGCTTCCGTAATAGTCCACTTTTATTCCGTCAAGCAGAGCAGTTGTAGCTTTGCCGGTTCTAATTTTTGCAAGCTCGCCGCGTAAAGCCTCCAGTGATTTATCCATTCGAGCTCTTGCATCTTTTAAAGTATCTTCCATAAATTCCTCGCTTATTGTTAATAAATTATTAACGAGATTCTTTTATAAAAATTCTAAACGTTATCTTTGATAACTGTTCCGACGTTTTCCCCGGAAACAAGTTTCAACAAGTTGTCCGGTACATCCATATTGAACACAACCATCGGCAGATTATTTTCTCTGCACAAACTTACGGCAGTTAAATCCATCACCCGGAGATTTTTCTTTAGTACATCAAGATATGAAATATTTTCAAATTTAAAAGCATCCGGGTTTTTTTCCGGATCCGAATCAAATACTCCGTCAACTCTTGTTCCTTTAATAATTGCATCAGCTTCAATCTCAACGGCTCTTAAAGATGCAGCGGTGTCCGTGCTAAAATAAGGATGACCGGTTCCGGCTCCGAAAATAACAACTCTTCCTTTTTCAAGATGACGTATTGCCCGCCGTCTAATATAAGGCTCGGCAATTTCTTCCATGTGGATTGCGCTCATCAATCTTGAATAAATTCCTTTATGTTCAATTGCATTTTGAAGGGCAAGTGAGTTAATCATCGTTGCAAGCATTCCCATCTGGTCGCCGGTTACTCTATCTATTCCTTGGTCACCGGCACTTAATCCGCGGTAAATGTTTCCACCGCCGATTACAATTCCAAGCTGAACGCCGATGTCATGGACTTTTTTTATTTCGGTAGAAAAAAAATCCAGCACGTTATGGTCTATGCCGAAACCTTTTTTCCCCATCAAGGATTCGCCGCTTAATTTTAATAAGATTCTTTTATATTTCAACTTACTTATCCGATTTTTAAAATTAATTTTTGCACAAAATGACGCTTTTTACCTGTAATTACAAAAACTTTTTATAATTCACCAAATAATATAAAAAAAG
>JAJYSI010000537.1 GCA_021793635.1 Bacteroidota bacterium | reverse complement strand
GGTGTTGACGTGTTATGTTTAAAGTATTCATGCTTACATCTATTACGAAGAGCGTGTCGGCGAAACCGGCATATAGTGTTTTCCCATCTGGTGAGAGAACAATCGCGGCACCCAGATTGACTGAGTTAATAAACCATCTTCTATCAGTAATGTTTCCGGTAGAAGGATCAATCAACTCAACCTTTCCGCTATTTGTTAATGAAACAATTCTGTTTGAACCCGCCGCGAGTGCATACGGAAAATCATCTGAGGAATTGACCGGTATATTTGGAAGTGATGTAAAATCAGCTGAACGGATTCGCTTGATCAAATTTGTATTTTCATCAAAGTAAAGAATAGTTGATCCGTCAGAGGATAAGGTAAACGCGTCTGCTTTCCCAAGGTTTTTAAGAGAATCTAAGAGCTCGCCCGTTTTAGTTGAAAAACTCCATAACGAAATATTTATATCGCTGAAAGGCGGGCTGGTTGCAAGGTAGACTTCATCTGCGTTCGGATTAGTGCTCAGGAATTTACATACTCCGGTTTTAGAGAGAGCGCTGCCTAACGTTACATTGACGGTATCAATTGCAGATTCATAATTACCGTTTGAAACGCTTACACCGTAAATGTTAGAGATACCATAGACAGGGCTGACTGCTGCATCTGTATAAGTTGTATCCGCCCTATCATAAATTGTCTGCATAAACGGCACTTGCCAAAGACGCCTGACAATATAAGAATGGAAATTTTTATCCTGACTTTGATCCCATGAAAGAACAATAGCGTTTTTATTCCAAGTATAATGAAGATTCTTAACGGGTGCAGGCGTTCCCTGTGGTCCGTTGTTAACTTCAACCGGAATATCAACAACATACCCTAAGGCTCGTCCGGAATTTATGTCGTCTATAGAGAATTGAATATCTCCATTTAGTAAACCGATTGACGGATCATGGTCAAGTACAAAGAGAATCGAGACCGTATCGGTTCCATCCGGTATCTTTCTCGAATCGAACGTGAGAGAATAAGTAGAACCGGAACCCGCCGCCCCGGTTTGGAAACTGCCCGCTGCAAAAATCTCAACACCCCAAAGCTTCAATGCCGGCGGCAGGCTGTCAATCTTTACAGTCACGTATCCGGAAATAACCTGACCCGGCTTGATGCCTTGAATTGCATACTGCGTGAACTCCGGCGGATGCGCTTCTTTATTTACAAATGCGGGCGGATTGGAAATGTTGCATGACATAAGCCAGATTGAACATAAAACCGCGGCAGTTATTGTATACCGGTAAAGCGGCGGCTTAGCCTGAATATTCTTTAAATAAAAAAGACTCCAATAACGGCGAAATAAAAATTTTAAGAATGGTTTGATTATATCCCCGTTGCTTTATTATTCAGTAAAAAAAGCTATATCAAGTTTGCAGTAATAAATCTTGTTCGAAGAGACGTTAATCTTTTCCCTTTTGGAATCTTTGACGCTAATATCGATTGAAAATTTCTTCATGAATCCTTTTAACATTTGTAAATAAAATTAATTAAATTGTTTTCATTTTCCAAGCTGAAGTTTTTAAAGTTAAAATATAGAAGCAGATCAGTTTAAGAAAGCGAAATTTCTCAGTTGTTTGGCAGTATCAAAAACATCTTGAGGCTGACCAAAATGCAGCACAGATTAGTAATCTGTGCTACGATGATCTGGATTTTTAATTAAATTCAAATAAATAAAATTTAACTTTTTAATATTTTTTACTTTTTGGTCAGCCTCAACAAACGATGGGGGGATACATAACGTTTTATATTTACTTCCCAAATGCCGCCCTCTTGTTGAACCACTTCGTGGTTCGTTATTTTTTGTTTACTTTTTTGTTTCTATGGATTTCATCTAAGCCAAAGGTTTACATCCATAGTTATTCATGCTTATCCACTTCGTGGATATGAGGCATGAATGAGTAGAGTTAGATGAATGACATTGCAGGAAATGCATGAAATAAAAAAATTAGCAATGACTAAATTAAGTGAAATTGTTTTTTATTATGGAATTAGTTAAATAGCGATATGCGATTATATTATGCTCGTAAAATAATACCCGGATTTACTACTTTAATTACTACTGCAGCAATCATTTTAAATTTAATGGTTTCTCAGGTAAACAATGATTTCACTTTAGGGAAAACCAAAACTCCAAAAGTTTTTACGCAGCCAGTTTATCATTTTGAAGCAGTTAATTTTAAAAATTTAAACATATCCAGAATAGAACTAAAAAATATTGGCTATAGTGTTTACTGCAAGATAGAAGAAGTTCACGATAATCTATTCTTTACCACAGTAAAACAAACTTTAGTCAGGATACATTTCATACAAAATCTTTCCTTTCAAAAATTTATTTCTGCTCATTTCGCTACAAGTACCTAATCCTTAATATAATCCCCGATAATATAATTTAATTAACTTTTGATAAAATAAGAGGATTTTACTATGCAGGAAACTGTTAAAAAAGATAGTAAAGGATCTGGGATAATTTTTTATTTACTTATTGGTACTTTAGGCATATCCTTAATTGGGGTTGTCGTGTTTATAATTTATTCCATGTTAAGCCAATAACAAATCCTTACTAAATTAGTGCGGAGGGTTTTTAATAGTTAAAACCTTCCGCTTTTTATCCGTATTATATTTCAAATAATCAATTAGAAAAAGTGAGGATAGGAGGCGTTTTATTGCAAGGTGTAATGGTGGACTGATAGAATATTAAGCTGATTTTTCTCTTGTC
>JAJYSI010000026.1 GCA_021793635.1 Bacteroidota bacterium | reverse complement strand
GCCTCTAAAGATGTTCTTGAACTCATTAATTTCTGATATTGAGTATCAAAATCATTAAGAGAATTATTTGTATCAGTTGCTGATGCAAGGTAGCCAAGGTCCAACAATGAACCGACTTCACCGTACCTGGTTAAAGATTGGACCACTCCTTTATTTTGTTCAGCCAAAGTTGGGTCAACAAAAAATGTTGCCTTTACTTTTTCAGAATTTAGAATACTCAGCAAATTATTTACGTCATTTAGATTGTGAGATAACTCAGGCACAAGCATTGCGGCAGCGCTATAATTTGAAGGCCAGTCTTTTGCAAAAGCAATAGGTTGGTAAGTTAACCAGCTCATACAGTTATTAAAAAGTCTGTCAAAGTAAATGTAGTCTTGTTGTTCACCTATAACCGAGTTGATTTCAAACCCCATCCAGACAAATCTACCGTAGCCATAATTACCATATACAATACCAGCGCTCTTTTTTATTTTATCTCTTGTTAATCCACCTTGAAGTCTATAATTATACCAAAAACTTGCTTGAATAGTGCGTGGATCTAAAACCTCAACAGAAATAGGGCGATCCCAGGTAGCAACTCTTAATGGATAACCAGCAGGTATATTTGCAGTAATCGGAAGTCCACCTCTTAAAGTATGAATTTTTGTGACTTCAGTGTTAGAGATTTCTTTGGAAAATTTTAAACCGAATACCTGAGAAAAGAAATCCCACCCTCTCCATTTACCATCGTCCGAATAAGAGGCCGTTCCGCTTGTTGCAAATACACTTCCTCCTTTACTAATAAATTTTTTAAGCTGTACAATTTCTTTATCACTTAAAGACTTGGAACCTGGAAGGATTAAAAGTTTATATTTATATTGCAGTCCTAATTCAATTGTAGAATCTGCAATTACATCATATTTATACCCGGCATTATTAAGTACCCTTTCCCAAGAATTTATGTTATCATTAAGCCATGTACTTCCTTGCGGCAACATATTTTCTGTATATTTTGAATAGAGAATTCCGATATCCGGTTTACCTCCAGAGAATAAATCATTTAATAGTTTAGGATTCGGAACCAATTCAGTCGCATTAAAGCTGCCAAAGACTCCGCGCAAAATGAATAGATATATTAAGATTGAGCCGGCAAGAATTGTCACCCCGCTTAATATTATTAAGCCTTGATTAATCCCGTTCCACTTACGAGATTTTATCTCCACTTCAATGCTCCGCCATTTTTATCTTCTTTAGTGGGGACGTACCCTTCGGAAGTGTACTTCATAAATTTAGAGTCCTTTGGCTTACCATCTTCCTGCTGCGGAATATTTTGTTGACTTCCTACAAAGCCGCGTTGTTGGGAATAATTCTGTCCGGAATACTGACGAGGTTGATTTCCATAACCAGTATATGGAATTGGGCCCGGTATATATTTCTGTGGTGAAGGTTGCGGTGTTTTTTGTTGAGCAGAAGTCTGCTGTCTTTGGTAAACAGATTGAGACTCAACAAAAATTGGTTGAGGAATAAATCTTTCAGCAGGTAGGGGTTGGTGTGAAGGTGCCGAAACCGGGGTCACTAATTCTGCATTAACTTCAGAAGGCTGCGGAGATACGGCTTGAATGCCCTTTCTTTCTCTTACTTTGTAGAGAATGTAAGCTCCAACAGCTAACATAAAAGTGCTAATTGTAGCTACAAGAATGATTGTTGATAAAATCGGAATAAGTTCCATACGTCACCTAATTAGTTAAATTACAAATTTCTATACGTTAGCGCCTGCCCGTTCAAGTTTTCCCCACGTCATTTTGATTCCCAAAAATTCTTCTACAGTTGACATTGCTTTACAAATGTCTATTATTAAAATAAAGAACATACGATAAATTAAAGAATAGCCCACAAGCCTAAATTCTTCCTTTTCAACAGCGATACAATAAAGCGCAGTTACAAGATCAAGTAAAGCTAATCCTGCCCACCAAAAAAAGATTAGTGACGAGAACCCAAATACAAGAGCGGCAATAATAAAGAACAGGTTAGCGGCAATATTCATTGCAGGCCAGATTAAAGCTTCATAAAACATAGTCCAAAGAATAAATGTATCGCCAATATTAATACTTGGATTTATTAATAGCTTTTTATGTTTTCTAATTGATTGCAATATGCCACGCGTCCATCTATATCTTTGTTTCAGTAATTGTTGAAGCTTTACCGGAGCCTCAGTATAGGAGATTGAATTTGGCTCATAATAAATTTTCCATCCGTTAGCGAGAATCTTTAATGTTAAGTCTGCATCTTCAGCAAAGGTATCGCTCGAATAATATCCTGCTTCTTCAATTGCTTTTTTTCTGAATAATCCAATTGGTCCAGGGATAATATTAACAAGCCTTACAAAACTTTGAGCGCTACGAGCCATGTTCAATCCTTCGATATATTCGAGTGCTTGAAGATCTGTAAATATTTTACCGCGGTTCATTACTTTTACATTACCGGCTACCGCACCAATTTCTCTATTGCTAAAATGTCTAACCGCAAGTTTTACAGAATCGGCAGATAGCTGGGAGTCGCCATCCATACAAAGAACTATCTCGGCTTTAGATAATCTTATACCTGCATTAAGAGCTTTTGCTTTGCCGCCATTTGGCTTGTTGATTAAAGAAACTTTTACATCAGAATATTTCCCTTTTTGATAACCGACTAATGTTTCAGCGACATTCATTGTTTTATCCGAGGAGCCGTCATTTACAACTATTATTTCATAATTATTATAATCTAGATCAAGCAATGATTTAATTGAATCAGCAACAACTTTTTCTTCATTGTAAACAGGCACTATAATTGAAACGAAAGGAGAATATCCTCCAGATGGTGCTTTATATGTATATTCATTGATATATAAATACGCTAAAACAAGAATTGCGAAATACCTGAAAAGAAGTACAAACAAAAATATAACTAGCGCAACAATCGTAGCAAATTCAAGAAGAGATTTTACCGAAAGAACAGTATGTGGAAGTGTAAGAATAATTACAAGCAGAAGAAACAGAGAGATTGTTCCGGTAGTTATAATTCTTTTTATTAACTTCTCTTCTCTATTTTCATCTTTCTGTATAACCTCGCGGTTGTCGAGTGTTATAGAAATCTTTTTTACTTCTTGATTGATTTTCATTTTAAGTTTCTTTTTTTTGATAATAGACAAGTATAATGCCACCAATAATGTAAATTATGGCCAATAATTAAACATTTAGATTATCTTTTCTGTTACAATTTAAGATTATTTTTTGTTCTGTATCATAATAAACCACCAAGAAAAATAAGCTTGAAGCTATGAAAATTAAGAATGCTTTAAGTTTAGACAGAGCAATATTTAATGTATAAAAATACTATTCTAAATATTAAAACAAAGTGATTTTCTTATCTTTATGACGAGGACTACTTCAGAATTAAGGAAGTATAGGATTGACTTAAACTTCCCTTTTTTCAAGAAGAAAGCATGTCATAAAAATAAGTTAAAGAGTCCAGTATGCAGATATATAAGCCGAGAAGGAGCTGTAGCCGGTAGCATATTGATAACTTCCCCCACCCACAATTCTTGCTTGGATAGAAAAACTACTAGCTAATCTTACCGTAGCGGCGGCATAAGCTTGCCTAATTATTGTGTTACTATTTTGAATAAACCCTAATAAACCTCCTATAGTAACTGTTGCCGTAGTGTCATGAATGATGTCCCAATCCGCAGTAATATTATGTGAAGAAATAGAGGAGGGTGAATAATACAAAGTGGAGGTCTTGGCGAAAGAGGTTGTTAATAATTCATAGCCAAGCAGAAACCCGGGATAAAAATACTTTCCTACTCTTAAAGCTAAATTGTCGCCCTGATTGTTTCCCTGATTACCGCCAGAAAAACTAAAGTGGGAATAATCTGCCCCTAATTTAACCCCAGTTTTCAACTGGTAAGAACCACCAAGCCTAAAAACATCAGCGTTATATCTTTGATTAAAAAAACCTGTTGAGTAGATTACCTGTGAAGCGTCTAATTTATCATACGTAATATATGCAGAATAAACATTCACAACCTCAGACCTAAAATATACATTTGCCAGCGGTTGTGAGATATTATTCCCGTAGTCGGTATTTCCAAATCCGACACCAAAAGCAAGAGCATCAGCCAATCTTAGTCCTATATTCCACCTAAAGCTATTTGAGTTTACAACATTATAATTGAAGGTAGAAGTTGAGCCTGATGCTAATGTAAATCGAAAAGCTTCAACGCCGATAGAAAGAAAGGAAGTTAGCCCAACATCAATCCGGATACCTTGCGTAACTTCTTTAATATTATTATTATCGGCATAATAAGCGCCATAGGGAGTTAATAGAAGATATGTCGGAAAAGAAGCCAGTAAACCTCTGAACCCAGTCACCGGCGTCCAGGAAATTCTTTGCTTAACTAATGCGGTTTGTGAAGAATCAAGCTTTACGCTATCCTCCATATTATAATAAGCATCTCGTGCTCTACCATATTCGTGCATTCTAATGTAAGAATCCCCAAGATACAAATTTGCGATAAAATCATTTGGTTTTTCTTTCACCAACTTTTGAAATGAAGAAAGTGCATTTATAGAGTCGCCCATATAGTAATATGCTTTTGCCCTTTGCAAATCAATATTATAATCATAACCTTGATTTAAGAGACTTGTGTAAATGTCAATCGCTTTTTGATAATTGCCAGCACAAACGTTTACGTCAGCATATTCTCTTTCAATTTCCACATTAGGTGGCGTTTCAGCCATATACTCATCATATTTAGCAATTGCCTCTTTACATTGACCGTTGCCATACAAACTTTCGCCTTGAAGTAAAATAGCAAATTGCTGTTCCTGTTTGTATCTTAACTTTTGAACATATATATCAGATTCAAGTTCTTTTAGGTCGGAATTTTGAGGATCAATGAGTTTGATCTTGTCCATGTAATTTTGAGAAGAGACAAAATGGTTAGTATGCATTTCAAGAGAACTCATTGCAAGTAAAGCAGCAAGGTTACTAGTATCTTTGGCTAAAACGTTATCAAGATAAGTTTTTGCACGGTCATAATCCCGTCCTATCCACACAGCTAACTGGGCTCTGAATAATTGATATTTCAAATTGTTTGGATATTTTAGTAGAAGGGTGTCCATATTAGCAGAAGCTTTATCAAACTCTCTATTATTTGCTTCAGCCTGGGCATATCTATAAAGGACATCAGCATCTTCGGGGAATTTATTCAGATAGGATTCATAAACTGCTTCTGCAGAATCATAACTTACAATGTTATTATAATAAGTCCCCAGGTTTAACACAGCGTCTTTATCCGTTGAATCTTTAGCGAATTTAGCTTTATACTGTTCAATTTTTTGCATATAGACAGCCATTTTTACTGAGTCTATTTTAGCAGATAACCTTGCGATTTCGGAGGAATCAATTTCTGTATTATTTGACTGTGCAAGAGCAATCGCCGGCGTGATAAAAAGGAAGAAAAAAAATAAAAACTTTTTCATTGCATCCCGAGATTCTTCTTCAAGATTCTTAGTTGCTGCGACGCTTCTTCAAATCGATCTACTTTATATAATGCTTTAATTAAGGTTAGTCTTATCTTATTATCATCGGGATTGTGTTTCAATATCCTGTAATATCTATCAATTGGGTAAACAAATGCCGGTCGAACAGGAGGCAATCCATAATTAAAATGTTTGGTAGAAGTATCGTTTACGGTATATATATAACCTTTACCTCTTGCTTCATCAAGTCCGCTTTGAGCTTCTCTAAAAAATGGTTTAAGGGCTAAAGAGTTTTGAAAAGCTTCAATTGCAATTTTATTTTTTCCAAGCCAAAGAGAGAAATAACCAAACCTTGACCATAAGCGTTGGTCATTCGGGTATTCCTCTGTATATTTTTTTAAGATTGGCCACCCTTTTGCAATATGATTATTCTTAGCTAAAATTTCGGAGTATCTAATTATTTCATCCGGGGAAGCATGAGCCCGGGAAAGATATCTATCATACCATTCTTCAGCAACAGGCCACTGCCCAAGGTTTTTATAAGCTTTACCAATCTCTAAATAATTATCAGGTTTATCCGGATTTATAGCAATTTCTCTTTTATAGCCTTCGATTTCATTATACAACAAAGAATACCATAGTTTCGTCGTTCTTTCTAAATTCTGGTTAATTTCTTTATCGTTAGGAGCTAATTTTAATGCCGAACGATAATCGTAGACAGCATATTCGAATTGTTCCCTTTTTTCGTTGCACAATCCTCTCAAATTATATCCATCCGGCTGCTGCGGATGAGCTGAAATATACCTATTCAAAAGATCGATTGCTTCTCCATAACGCCCGAACTGCATTTCCCTTTGTGCTTCGGCTTTCATTGCTTCAAATTGCGGTTGAGCTTCTGCAAAAGAAAACCACCCACAGACAATAAATAGAAATAATGGCAAAAGAATTATGCTCTTCATTTACTTCATCTTTTAATTAAATCCCAAAATATTTTTTTCTGGAATTTCGTCTGACGAAATCTGTTGAAAAACATCCTCCGCAGTAACTACATTTTCGTCAATTTTTGCCGAATAAACAGAGATATATTGTACAACATTGCTTAAGAAATTAGGATCATTGCCGGGTAAGTTAGTTTTAATTTTACTTAGAAGAGAATTGAATCCTTTTTGATCTTCCCTAACAACAAGCACAATAACTTTATTGTTAAGCACGCAAATCTTATCCTTTTTATCGGTGGACAGCCTTATTGCATTTTGCAGTTGGTTAAGTGTCAAAAGTCCATTCTGTTCAGCTAAAGGATCTAACCTGCATGAAACAACCGAAAATATCTGCCCCGTGCTTTTATAAAGAGCAATCTGATTATTAAGAATCAGCTTAAAATCATTTAACGAATAGATGTTAGAAATAGAATAATTTTCTTTAGGAAGATCAATTTCAGCCAGGGATTTATACTTCAAATCTTTTTTAGGTGAAAATGTCTTTTCGGGACTGACAGAAATTTTCCTTGGTTTATAATCGACCATAATACCTTTATATGGTTCTATATAATAATTGGATTCTATTTGTCCTTCGGCGTGACCAATATTGGGGGTAATTGTCATTAAACCACCGTGGAAACCGTTAGGTTCTGACTCTTTCTTTTGAAGGAAAATAATTCCGGTGGAATAAGTAGCCAAAGCATCAACAATTGAATTTGCCAAAGATGTAGCCGGTTCGCCAAGAACAAACAAACTCGTTATCCCACTTTCTTCAATAGATTCGGTAGTATGAACGAAAACATCTTGAAGCAAATTGATATTGTTGAATCCAATAAAGGGAGTAAGTTCATCAAATACTATTTTGTTAGGCTGGTATTGCTCAACAACAGTTACAATATCATTAAGATATTCAACTAAAAAATCGTCCGGATTGCCGACTCTGTATAAATCTGAAGGTGGAGCAACCCTAACAACAATGATAAGATTTTGATTCATGTAATACTGTAAATCAAAGTCAATTGACGAAGCATGAATCATTAAATCCTTGGGTCTCATGCTTGTAAAAAACAAACACACTTCTTTTTGATTGGCACATTCCAAAGCATATTGTAGGGCTAATAATGTTCTACCGGATTTTCGAGGACCAATTAACAAATATGTTCCGCCTCGATAAAATCCCCCCCATGCATTATCTACAAGGGAGATACCCGACCGTATAATTTCTATCTTTTTTTTCATAGTTTGATCAAAATATTATTTTTACTTTCGCAAATATTATGCCGGTAAGAAATGCTCAAATTTAGTTATTCTTAAAATTTTAGATCTAATTGCTGATTTAAACAGAGACATTAAATTAGTCCATTCCTATATTGTGACATAATAATTTGAGTTTGAATTTTATCTATTAGAATAATATCCATAGACAAATAAAGCAGTGGCATTCCCTGAAATAGTCGGCTCATTAGTGATATAGTTATCATAGTCATCATAATATTTCACTTCATCCGAGTTAAAAAAGTCATACCTTTTATCATTTCTTACAATTTTATAATTTTTCAAAATAGCTTCCGGTGCCGGACCGGCAGATAAAGCTCCGGGCAAATATCCACCGTGGAAAAATCCTACTTGAGAATGAAGATGTTTTGGATATATGGAGCCTATTCCATAAATAAAACTTAGCCCCCATGGATTTCTTCCAAGGATATAATCACGCTGGAAAATTGCTAGGGAATCAAATTCTGAATTGCCAGTCAAATTCTTATAAAGAATTGCTTGAAGCGCTACGCCGAGGAATGAATTTGTACTTCCCCAAGAATATAATAATCCTTCACGAAACACAGAGGAATCTTTACGTGCATTAAAACTTTTTAGATTATTTAAAATATAATTTGAAAAACGGGGAATGATTTTGGCGAGCCGGTAGTCCGCCAACGAATTAAGGTTTCCATAGCTCCACCAATAATCAGAGCCGGCGCTGTCAGCATATTTTATAGCATCATCTAGGTATGACTGTTTTTTGGTAGTCAGATATAGTTCAACAGCGCCAAGCGCAAGTTTACCCCAGAAAGTATGATCCTGGTAGAAACCGGATTGACTGCTGTCTATGTCGGGAACTTTATTTCTTATCGAATATAAATTTTCTGCCGCATCCAAACATTTTTTTGCGAAATCATACTTATAAAATTTTTCACTCCACACACGGGAAGCAAGCGCCATAACTGCCGCAAACATTCCGATTTGGTTTTTACCAATTCCTACATAGCCCGGTCTGTCAAAGCGAAGGGTATCATTTTCAGGCATGCGCCAAGCAACTGAGTGGTCGCGTAAATCCTGAACTTGAGTAACTAATTTATATTTGGAGTAATTACATCTAAGCATCCAGTCAAGCCCGATTTTTGCTTCGGCAAGAACATCCGGCGCTCCATCTTTATCGTCATCAAATCCAAATTTCTTTTTATCGAAGTCATACGAAAAAATTAACATATAGGTTGTGTAGGCTGTAGTAGAAAGAAATTTTATATAATCTCCGGCATCATGCCAACCGCCCGTTAGATCGACACCTTGGGTATCGTTTGGAAAGTCTTTATCACCAACTAATCTTACAACATCTGAAAGATGACAAGGTTTATGCAAAATAGGATTTGTAGGTCCACAGCGCTGTTCTTTGAAAAAAAGCATGAGTGAATCAGAAATATTATTGAAAACCGCATCGTTTATTTTAAACGGCTCAGAAATCTGTCCATTGGTTTCAATTTGATATGATCCGGGTGATTGCAATGCTGAAAAATCCAAGGCATAACAATACTTAAATTTTCCAAAAGAATAAGTAGAATCTTGAAGTAAACCGGAGAAAGAGATTGATTTGTTCCTTAAATTAACAATTGAAAACTTTCTCTGTGAAATTGGTGATTGAGACATAATCACAGCTGTTTTCAAATCGCCGGGAAGGAATCCAACTTGAGTTGCTCTAATAAAAATTGGGCTTTGGCTTGTTGAACCGCAGCTAATCATTAAAAAGAATAAGATAATAAAAGGTAATACTTTAGAAATACGGTTCATAACTAATCAATAAATATAGTTCAATTATTTAACTTACCTTACGCAGGATTTCCCTTTGGAGTAATGGAGTGTTGGAATAATGGGAAAAATTAGTCTATTCCATCACTCCACTACTCCAAAATTCCAAAGATTGTTTAACATAAGCTATTTAATTCAAAATTAAACATTAAAATTTTCCATCGGTATCTGATTCTTGCGTAAGAAAATCTGTGCCGATAATTTTATCCCACATCGGAGAACTAACACCGTAGCCTTTATCCGGGTCTTGAAAATGATGACGAATGTGATGCTTCTTTAAAGCAAGCCAAAATCTATTATGGATATTAAAATGATGAACAGCATAATGGGTCATATCATAAAATATATAACCTGTAAGAAACCCAACAAAAAAAGGAGCTACTAATGAAGAACCAAAAATCAGAAAGAACGAATAATAAAAAAGTGCAGCAAGAGGAATGCTTACCGAAGGCGGCATAACAAGTCTTCTTGAATCCATTGGGTAATCATGGTGAACGCCGTGAAAAATAAAATGGATCCGTTCGCCAAAAGGTGAACTAAATTTATGATGGAAAACAAAGCGATGCAGAGAATATTCTGTCAGCGTCCAAACAAATACTCCGAATATAATTAGAACAAAAATTGAGGCGAACGATAATTGGACTACAAAAACAGACCTGTATAAAAAATAAAAGATAACGGGTACATAAATTATTAACGGAATAGCAGGATGCACTCGTGAAAAAAACTCCATAATATCACTCCTAAACATCCTTACAGTAACATCTTTATTCGTTACAAAATTTTTTGCCATCTTTTTCACCTCATATTTGTTTCTAATCTCGATTATAAGTTAAGCATTTTGTAAAGAAAGTTAAAGTTACCAAGATAGAAGGTTGAAGCTAGATGATAATTATCACCTAAGATTTTTTTTAACAACTCCAATTCCCGGAAGCTCGCTAATTGAAATTTTACCGTTAATAATTTTTGTTCCGTCAAATAGGTCGTTTTTAATTAAAAGCGCACCATCAAGGTCAGCCCAATCAACCAAAGGCGAAAGTTGCGCGGCAGCAGAAATACCACAGGAAGTTTCAGTCATACAACCAAGCATTACCTTCATATTTAGAGCCCGGGCAAGTGTGATCATTTTGTGGGCCTCTCTCATGCCTGTGCATTTCATCAACTTAATATTTATTCCCGAATAAACATCTTTCGCCTTAAGTATATCACCAAGCCGTTGGACAGCTTCGTCAGCAATCGTGGGTAAAGGACTTTTTTCTGTCAACCATGCCATATCATCAATTTGATTTTTCGGCATCGGTTGTTCAACAAACAAAATATTCTTTTCTTTCAACCAGTATATCATATCGAGTGCAATATTCTTGTCTTTCCATCCTTGATTAACATCGACAACAATGGGAACATCTGATTCATCTCTTATTATTTTAATCATTTCCTTATCATTTTCTTTGCCAAGTTTCACTTTAAGATACTTAAATCCTTCCGCTTCCTTGACTTTTTCTTTGACAATATCAGGTTTATCAATTCCGATTGTGAAAGATGTGAACGGAGCAGCTTCTTTTGCTAATCCCAAAATATTAAACCAGGCTTGATTTAGCAGTTTACCAACTAAATCATGAAGCGCAATATCTATTGAAGTTTTAGCTGCATTATTATTTGGCGCTATTTTGTCTACGTCATTAATAATAGTTTCAAGTTCAAAAGGATTATTATATTTTGTCAAATCGATCATAGAAAGAAATTTCATAACGGACTCATGAGATTCGCCAAGGTATGGAGGCATAGATGCTTCGCCATAGCCAATATACCCTTCGTGTTCAATTTCAGTTAATATGACCGGAGTTGTACTGCGTGAATTTGACGACACAGTAAAAGTGTGTTTAAGCTCTAGCGTATATGGATAAAATTTTAATCGCATTAAATATTCCTTTTTTGATTATGAAATATAATCTCATTGTGAGCGAAAGAAAAGATACCTGGCTATAATTGAGACAATAATACTATGAATAAGTTGAATAGAGAAGTCAAAGCCCTGGAATAAACTTAAGTCCAAGATACATCGCTTCATTGGTATAATTTTAGATATTTTGACAATAACGTGAACTATATAATAAATTTTTTAATGTAAATTTGATATATTGTATAAGCGTTTGGGGGTTGTTTCAGATAAATGGTCCTAGAGAAATTTTAAGCTTCGCAGTTAATAATTTTAATTATTGAGGAGATACTATAACGTGCTTGAGATGATTAAAGAATCATACGAAAAATTTTCGACACGAAATGCATTTTATATTAACGGAATATTTTATAACTATGCTGATTTTGCTCAGATTGTATCTAATATACGATGCTATCTCGAATTAAGTTTCAAAGGAAAAGAAAAACTTGCCGGTTTTTTAATTTACGATGATCTTGAAACTTATAGTTCTGCATTCGGGATACTTTTTGCGGAAATGGGTTTTGTTCCGTTAAATCCTGAGAATCCAATCGAAAGAAATATCTCAATTATTAAACAAGCAGGCTTAAAAGTAATTTTGACTAGTAAAGATAATTTAGAGCTGCAAAACTCAGCCAAAGCTGAGGGCTTTATTTTAGTCAATATAAAAAATATAACTACGGCAAAAATTGATCTGACAGTCAAGAAAACAGATGAAGAGGAAACAGCTTATATTCTTTTTACATCCGGGAGTACCGGAATACCAAAAGGAGTTCCTTTATCCAGAAAGAATCTAAATTCCTTTGTCGATGCATTTTTCAAGTTAGGATATAATATTGATGAGAGAGATAGATTTTTACAAATGTTTGATATGACGTTTGATCTTTCAATAATGTCTTATGTAATTCCTTTATGCTTAGGAGCTTGCGTTTATACAGTACCTCCGGGCGGAATAAAATACGCTTCTGTATACACTCTCATCGAAGAACAAGAAATTACATTTTCTTTGATGGTACCTTCGATCCTTACTTACCTTCGTCCATACTTTAATGAAATAAATCTTGAAAAGATGAGATATTCTCTGTTCTGCGGTGAAGCCTTGTATGTTGATATTGTTGGCGAATGGTCAAAGTGTGTTCCTAATGCATTGATTCAAAATGTTTACGGACCAACGGAAGCTACAATTTTCTGCTCAACTTACACAGTACCGAAAAATATTTCAGATATCAAGAACTATAACGGTTCAGTCTGCATAGGTAAAGCTATGGAGAATATGAAATTAGCCATCTTTGATGAGAATAATTCTGCGGTTAAGCCGGGAGAAAAAGGTGAACTGTGCCTTGCGGGGGGACAATTAACCCCAGGTTACATAAACAATCCGGTAAAAAATAAGGAAGTATTTTTTTCTACTACTGCTAATGGAGTTCAAAGAAGATATTATCGCACAGGAGATTTAGCTTTTGTAGATGGGAATGGGGACTTTATGTATAGCGGAAGAATAGATTTTCAAATTAAAATTCAAGGTTTTAGAGTTGAACTCGGTGAAATTGAACATCATGTTCGTCAATATACAAAATTAAATAATGTTGCAGCAGTAGCTTTTGAAAAAAGTACCGGGGTTGTACAAATATATTTGTTCTTAGAAAATTATACAGGTGAGATTGACGAAATTAGGATGCATTTAAAGTCACAAGTACCAAGTTATATGCTCCCGGCTGAAATAAGCTCAATCCCCTCTTTTCCGCTGAATGTCAATGGTAAAGTTGACAGAAAAGCTTTATTAAAAATTGCAGAAACCAAGAAGGAATAATGATGTTAGAAAACTTAAATATTCGACAAGCGACATTAAACGACATTGAATTTGTAATCGAAGCAATTCTAGAATCTGAAAAAAGCGGTTCTGATGTTATAAGTTCATGTAAAATTTTTGGTTTAACCGAAGATCAGTTCAAAGAGGTTTTAAGAGAAGTTCTTGCGCAAGATGATATTGAAGGATATGATTATTGCCTTTCAGGTTTTATAATAGCTGAGAAGAACGGCGAATATATAGGAGCACTTGGCTCATTTTATGAAAATTCGGAAACACCAAGCGGAAGGATTAAGGCAACTATTTTATTTCAATATCTGGACAAATCAAAAATGAAAGAGATTTCGAAAAACTCACGTATTATAAAAGGTATCACGCCTGGAAGAGAGCCGGGGTGCTTACAACTTGAACATGGTTATGTTAGGGAGAAGTATAGGCGCAACGGTGTTTTTTTAACCTTAATAAAAGAAAATATTAAGAGAAACCTGGGGATGTATTCCTTTCCAAAAGTTCAAGGAATTCTTTTTAAGGATAATTACAAATCTTATAATGCTCATTTAAAGTTTGGTTATGAAGTAGTTGATGAAAGAAGGGTGGATGATTCTGAAATCTTTAATTTCTTTCCATACGACACAAAGGTATTGATGGAATTAAATCAAGAAAAATTCCCTAAAATTTAATTAAGCTAAACAAAAACAAACGGATGGTTATGGATAACACAGAAAAATTAAAAAATATATTTGTTGAATCCCTTGAGATTGAGCCGAATACGGTTAATGATGAACTTAGTTACGGAAGCTCAAGTTGGGATTCAATAGCACACCTTGCTCTGGTTGCTTCGATAGAAATGGAATTCGATATTATGCTTTCCTCAGATGACGTAATTGACATGAGCAGTTTCAAAAAAGCAAAAGAAATCTTAGGAAAACATGGAATCCAATTTTAATTTAAATGGAAAAATAGCAATGGTTACTGGCTCCGCTGGAGGCATAGGCTGGGCTACGGCAAAAAAGCTTGCTAGTTTCGGAGCTACAGTTATATTAAATGACTTAAAAAGTGAAGAACTATTGGAAGTAAGAAAAGAAGAGCTAAAAAAAGAATTCAACTGCGACGCAGAAGCTTTTCAATTTGATGTCGGCAATTTTGACTCAGTACAAAATGCATATAATGAAATATTTAAGAGGTATAAACGTCTGGATATTCTTGTTAATAATGCCGGAGTTTTATTTGATAATTTAGTTGGTATGATTAGGAAGCAGGATGTTGAACAGACATTCAGCACAAATACGAACGGAGTGATATACAATCTTCAATTCGCCTCAAGGCTAATGCAACGCAATAAATCTGGTTCTATTATCAACATTGCCTCCATCGTAGGCAGAGTTGGAAATGAAGGACAAGTAGTATACGGCGGAAGCAAAGCAGCAGTTATCGGAATTACTCTTTCTGCCGCACGAGAGTTAGCGCCCAAGAATATCCGTGTCAATGCAATTGCGCCCGGATTTATTAACACAGATTTAATTAAATCTCTTTCAAAAGATATTTATAGTCAAAGGTTGGACTCAGTAAAAATGAAACGTATTGGCCAACCGGAAGATGTTGCTAATGCAGTTTTGTTTTTAGCATCGGATTTATCAACTTATATAACAGGTCAGGTTATTGGAGTTGACGGGGGTATGATAATGTAATGTTCTGGGAATTACAAAACATCGACCAAAGTAAAACTGCCCTTATTAATGATTTACCAAAACTAAATTTGACTTACGGAGAAATATATAACCGCTGTAGTAAAATTGTAGAACTTATAAAGGATGCGGATAAAAGACTTGTCTTT
>JAJYSI010000025.1 GCA_021793635.1 Bacteroidota bacterium | reverse complement strand
TTCTAGTTGGTATTTGTCAGGAAATAAAATTGAAGGATACTGCCTCTTGAAAGTAATCACCTTAACTTCATTTTCTTGTAATAATTGTTTGTAAAGCAATCCGACAAAATGCGCAATTCCTCCGCGCAGTGGATATGCAGTTGAAAGTATGATTATTTTCATTCAACAGTTTTAACGATGAAAATCAAAATTTGTTTCTCTTTATTGTGCAAGCCTTGAGGGAAACTTCTCCTCTAATTTTTCAGCCTTTGTCTTTAATTATATATTCTTCATCATGAAGCGAGCTTTTTACCAACATCTCACCAAGCAGACCAACGCTGAATAACTGAACGCCGACTATAATTAACAGCATGCCTAAAAACAGCATAGGACGGTTGCTTAACGGCTTTCCTCTTATCCAGTCAATGGTTAAATAAGCATTAACAATTAATCCTATAATAAAAGATAATGCACCAAAGAAGCCGAAAAAATGCATCGGACGTTTTATATATCTTGTGGAAAAAATTACCGTGATTAGATCAATAAATCCCTTAAAGAACCTCGAAATTCCAAATTTGGTTTTTCCATAACGTCTTGGATGGTGAGTTACAACGATTTCAGCAACGGAAAATCCTTCCCAATCTGCAAGCACAGGCATGTAGCGATGGAGTTCACCGTAAACTTTGATATTATCGGTTACTTCCCTCCGGTATGCTTTCAAACCGCAGTTAAAATCATGAAGTTTAATTCCGCTCATTAACCTGGTTACAAAATTGAAAAACTTTGAGGATTGTTTTTTAATGAATGGATCATGGCGCTTTTTCTTCCAGCCGGAAACAAGATCAAAACCTTCATTCAGTTTTTTTAGAAGATTGGGAATTTCATTCGGATCATCCTGAAGATCGGCATCCATTGTAACTACAACATCCCCGGTAACATGTTTAAATCCAGTTTGAAGCGCTGCAGATTTGCCATAATTTTTACGGAAACTGACATATTTAAAACGTTTGTCTTGCCTGCAAATATCTTTTACTATTTTTAGAGAACCGTCCGTACTTCCATCGTCGACAAAAATTACCTCAAAGCCCATCTCTAACTGTTTTAATGCTTTTCTGATTTCATTAGTTAAAGGATTCAAAGACTCTTCTTCATTAAAGAGCGGGATTACAATAGAAACTTTCTTAAATTGTGTTTTTTCTTGCTGCTGGTTTTGCCTGAAAAATTTTCGTCTCCTTTGATAATAATGCTTACGATGAAAATTCTTTTCATGTTTTTCTTCAGATGATTGATCCTGCCTTTCAGTTTGTCCCCCGGCATTGCCGGTATTAATATTCGTATTCTCTTCCAATAATTTATCCATTTCCTAATAATTTGAGTTGAAAATTAACTCAATAATCGGATAAAAACAATCTAATGATAAATTGTTAAATTGCTATATTGAATTGTCTTTTACAATTTGGCAATGTAACAGCTAAACAATTTTTCAAATTATCTAACACTCAATAAATTGTTAATAAGAATGAATCGAGAAGAAAAACATTTAGAGTTAAATGAAAAGAAGTGGGACAGATGGTCTGCCACTCTTGAAAGCGATGGGTGGAAATCCAAATTTCTTAGACAGGCGCAGCAAGAAGTTATCAACTTACTTAATCTTAAAGATGATGTGCGTTTCCTCGATGTCGGCTGCGGTACCGGATGGGCGGTAGGACAAGCCTTCAAATTATTCAACGGCAAAGGTACTTTTTACGGCGCCGATCTTTCCGAAATGATGATCGAGAAAGCAAAAGAAAACTTCAAGAGCTATGAAAATATTCATTTTATAAAAGCAAATGCTGAATCAATTCCATTGGAAGATAATTTTTTTGATATAATTATCAGCACAAATTCTTTTCATCATTATCTCCACCCAGATAAAGCATTAAAAGAATTTTACCGTCTCCTTAAACCCGGCGGCAAGCTTTACATACTTGATCCAACTGCCGACAGTGTGTTTTTAAAACTAATAGATAAAATTGTAAAGCTGCTTGAACGCGAGCATGTTAAAATGTACAGTTCGGAAGAATTTAAGAGTCTGTATAATGCAGCAGGTATAAAATATTCTGAGACCAAAGCCGTTATGAGCAAGCAGAAGGTGCATATTGGAGAGAAATTACTTCAACCACTGGTTTAAGAAAAGAATTCCTATCTTTCAGAAATCTGGATAATTTATAATCACATTTCCAATATTTTAATGAAAAATAACATCTTTTATCTTGACATTTTTGTACAGATACAGTAGGTTTGAAAGTGGTTTTAAGAGGAATTAATGAGTACCGAAGTTAGTCAAATTGAAGAGTTAGCAAATAAAGAATATAAATATGGATTTGTCAGCAATGTAGAAGCTGAAACATTTCCAAAAGGACTAAATGAAGATATCATCCGACGGCTTTCTGCTGTTAAAGAAGAACCTGAGTTTATGCTTGAATGGAGGCTGAAAGCTTATCGACATTGGCTCACTCTTAAAGAACCGAACTGGGCAAACGTTCATTTTGACCCGATTAACTACCAGGATATTTCTTATTACTCGGCACCCAAAAAGAAGCCTAAGCTTAACAGCCTTGATGAAGCTGACCCGGAATTAATTAAAACTTATCAGAAGCTCGGCATTTCATTAGAAGAACAAAAAATATTTTCCGGCGTGGCTGTGGATGCCGTATTTGACAGCGTTTCGGTTGCAACTACTTTTAAAGAAAAACTGTCGGAGCTTGGTATAATATTTTGCCCAATGTCTGAAGCGATAAAAAATCATCCCGACCTTGTAAAGCAATATCTCGGCAGTGTTGTTCCGCATACAGATAATTTTTTTGCCTCGCTAAACTCAGCAGTATTCAGCGATGGTTCCTTCGCTTACATTCCGAAAGGCGTACGCTGCCCGATGGAGCTTTCAACTTATTTTAGAATAAATGCAAAAGACACAGGTCAGTTTGAACGGACTTTAATTATTGCCGATGAAGGTGCATATGTAAGTTATCTCGAAGGTTGTACCGCACCAATGCGGGATGAAAATCAGCTTCATGCAGCAGTTGTTGAATTGGTTGCGCTTGATAATGCAACGGTAAAATATTCTACGGTTCAAAACTGGTATCCGGGCGATAAGAACGGCAAAGGCGGCATCTATAACTTCGTTACAAAGCGCGGAATGTGCAAAGGTGTTAATTCAAAAATTTCATGGACGCAGGTTGAAACAGGCTCTGCAATTACGTGGAAATATCCAAGCTGTCTTTTAATTGGAGATAATTCAATCGGCGAATTTTACTCTGTAGCTGTAACAAATAATTATCAGCAGGCAGATACCGGAACCAAAATGATTCACATGGGAAAGAATACAAGAAGTACCATCGTATCAAAAGGAATTTCTGCCGGCAAGAGCAATAACAGCTACCGCGGTCAAGTTAAGATAATAAGGAAGGCAGATAATGCACGCAACTTCTCACAGTGCGATTCACTTTTAATCGGAGATAAATGCGGTGCGCACACATTCCCCTATCTTGAAATTAATAATTCAACAGCGCAGATGGAACATGAAGCGACAACATCAAAGATTGGTGAAGACCAGATATTCTATCTTAACCAGAGAGGTATTTCAAGAGAAGATGCTATTAATCTAATCGTCAACGGATATTGTAAAGAAGTATTCAAAGAGCTTCCTATGGAATTTGCGGTCGAGGCTCAGAAGCTGTTGAGCGTGAGTTTGGAAGGAAGCGTCGGATAAAAATCCAATTGTCAAATTCCAAATGACAATTGGTAATTTAGACTTTAGTCTGTAAAAAAAAATTGATGAATAAGAAATATGAACAAGCTTGTAAAAACAATCCAACTTGGGAGAATATAAATTGATGTTAGAAATAAAAAACCTTCACGCAAATGTTGGAGGAAAAGAAATATTAAAGGGCATAGATTTATCGGTTAAAACCGGCGAGGTTCATGCAATAATGGGACCTAACGGAAGCGGCAAAAGTACGCTTGCTCAGGTTATGGCAGGAAGAAGCGAATACGAAGTTACCAAAGGCGAAGTAATTTTTAACGGTAAAAATCTTCTGGAGCTTTCACCTGAAGACAGAGCGCGTGAAGGAATATTCCTGGCATTCCAGTACCCTGTGGAAATTCCTGGAGTAAGCAATGTTAATCTTCTTAAGACAGCAATAAATGAAATCAGAAAATATAAAGGCGAGGAAGAATTAGATGCGATGGAATTTATGACTCATCTTAAAAAGAAGATGAAGCTTGTTGAGATGGACCAATCTCTTTTAAGCCGGTCCGTTAATGATGGATTCTCCGGCGGTGAAAAAAAGAGAAACGAAATACTGCAGATGGCAGTGCTTGAGCCGAGGCTGGCTATTCTGGATGAGACAGATTCCGGGCTTGATATTGATGCATTGAGAATAGTTGCAAACGGTGTGAATAAATTGAAGTCGCCGGAAAGATCCGCAATTGTAGTTACACATTACCAGAGATTGCTAAACTATATCATTCCGGATTTTGTACATGTTCTTTATAACGGAAAGATAGTTAAATCAGGCACTAAAGAACTCGCACTTGAACTGGAAGCAAAAGGCTACGACTGGCTGAAGGAACAGAAGGAATTCGCGTAATATGAGTAGTCTGTTAGACATAAAAAACTGGTATATCAAAAGCTTCGAATCGTTTGAGAGCAGCTTAAATGGCGAAAGCTCAAAGCCATTCCATCTGGTTAGGAAGGAAGCGATTGAGAAATTTTCTCAGCTTAACTTCCCTACTACTCATGATGAGGATTGGCGGTTTACAAACATTTCGCCGTTGTTAAAATATAATTTCGAATCGTCTGAAAAGTCTGATATAAAGTTTCCGCGAATTAAGAATTACCTTTTTGAAAATCTTAATGGAAATACTTTAGTTTTTGTGAATGGATTTTTCAGCCCCGAACTTTCAAAAATAGAAAAGTCAAACGAGGGAATAATTGTTGGCAGTCTGGCTGAGCAGTTGAAAAATGGTTCGGCGGTCATCAGCCGGCATCTTGGCAAATACGCTAATCACAGAGAGCAGATTTTTACTGCTTTAAGCACTGCTTTTACAAGAGACGGCGCTTTTGTTTATGTGCCTGATAATAAAATTCTCGAAGAACCGGTACAGATTCTTTTTATAACTGCAACCGGCGGTAAAAATATTTTGTCCCAGCCGCGCAATCTTTATGTTGCTGGTAAGAACGCGCAGGCGTCGATAGTTGAACGGTATCTTTCTCTTGATGAAGGAATTTATTTTACCAATGTGGTAACGGAAATTTATGCCGGAGAAAACTCAACTTTTAACCATATAAAACTTCAAGAAGAAAATCTGAAAGCCTTCCATATTTCTCGTACTGAAGTTGACCAGGAAAAGGAAAGTAGTTTTAATTCGTATTCATTTTCTCTTGGAGGCGAGATTGCCAGACACGATATCAATACACGATTCAACGATGAAGGCGGCGAGTGTTTTTTAAACGGATTATTTTTACTAACCGGCAATCAACTTTACGATACTCATTCGCTGATAGACCACGCAAAGCCTAACTGCAGCAGTCATGAAAAGTACAAAGGAATACTTGACGATACTTCGCACGGTGTATTCAATGGGAAAGTAATTGTTAGACGCGATGCGCAAAAGACTAATGCTTTCCAGGAAAATAAGAACATCATACTTTCAAACGGTGCACTGATTAATACAAAGCCGCAGCTTGAGATTTTTGCGGACGATGTAAAATGCAGCCACGGTGCAACTATCGGTCAGCTTGATGAAGATGCGATGTTCTACTTAAAGTCCCGCGGCATTGGCGAAGAGAAGGCGAAAGCAATCTTGATTCACGCATTTGCCAGTGATGTAGTAAGAACAATCAAAATAGAAGAAGTAAAAAGATATCTGGAAGAAGTTTTAGAGAAAAGATTTAATAAATAAATACTCTGTGCCTTAGTGTCTCTGTGGTGCAGTTTTTTCACCGCTAAGACACAGAGACGCAAAGAGAAAAACTAAATGAATAAGACAGCAGTACAAACAGAGCATAAGATTTTTGACGTTGAAAAGATAAGAGCGGATTTCCCGATTTTAAAAACTATTGTTCACGGAAAGCCGCTCTGCTATCTTGACAATGCCGCAACTACTCAAAAGCCGCAAGTGGTAATTGACAAGCTTGTGGAATATTACTCGACAATGAATGCAAACATCCATCGCGGAGTTCATTACCTGAGCGAGCTTTCTACTAAAGAATTTGAAGATGCGCGGACAAAGATAAGGAACTTCTTTAATGCCAAGAGTGAAAAAGAAATTATCTTTACCAAAGGCACCACGGATTCTCTAAACCTTGCGGCAACTGCTTTCGGCAGAGGCAAGTTAAAATCCGGCGACGAAATTATTATTACCGGGATGGAACATCATTCCAATATTGTTCCCTGGCAGCTTATCGCAAAAGATAAAAATGTAAAGCTAAGAGTTGTACCGATTACAGACACCGGCGAAATTATCTTTGAAGAATTTGAGAAGATGATAAATGAAAATACTAAGCTGGTATCAGTTGTTTATGTTTCAAATTCTCTCGGCACTGTTAACCCGGTTGAAAAGATAATTGAAACGGCACACCGGTTTGGAATTCCTGTTATACTTGATGCAGCGCAGGCAATACAGCATTTAAATATTGATGTTCAAAAACTTGACTGCGACATGCTTGCTTTCTCCGGTCATAAAATTTATGGACCTACCGGCATTGGCGTTCTTTACGGAAAAGAGAAATTGTTAAACGAGCTTCCTCCCTACCAGGGCGGCGGCGATATGATTGCAAATGTTACTTTTGAAGAAACAACTTTTAATTCGCTTCCTTATAAGTTTGAAGCTGGAACCTCGAATATCGCTGACGCAATTGGACTCGGAACGGCTATCGAATATATATCAAGCGTTGGTATAGATGCGATTGCACGGCACGAAAGCGAGCTTCTTGCTTATGCAACAGAAAAAGTTTCTGAGCTGAAGGATGTCAAAATAATTGGAAATGCTAAGAAGAAGAGCAGCGTACTATCTCTTGTAATAAACAATATTCATCCTCATGATGTAGGAACATTCCTGGATTTTGAAGGAGTTGCAGTACGTACGGGTCATCACTGTACTCAACCGGTTATGGACAGATATAATATACCGGCAACAACGCGTGCGTCCTTTGCTATGTACAATACGAAGGAAGAAGTTGATACGCTTGTTAACAGTCTTAAAAAAATTATTGAAGTTTTTAATTAAGCGGGAATTTATTTTATAATGGATGCGGAATTAAGAGAGCTTTACCAACAGGTAATATTGGACCATAATAAAAGTCCAAGAAATTTTAAGAAGATTGAAAATGCAAATCATTCGGCGGAAGGTTATAATCCGTTGTGCGGAGACAAAATAAATCTTTATCTTGTTATTGAAGATGATGTAGTAAAGGATGTCGGCTTTCAAGGTTCCGGATGTGCTATTTCCAAGGCATCCGCTTCTTTGATGAGTTCAATAATAAAAGGAATGAAGAAAGAAGAAGCTGAAAAGCTTTTTGAAAAATTCCATAACCTGGTTACAGGAAATTTAACCGACGAAGCCGAGATAGAAGAACTTGGAAAGCTGGCAGTGTTTGCCGGAGTACGGGATTTTCCTGCCAGAGTAAAGTGCGCTAGTCTTGCTTGGCATACTTTAATTTCAGCTCTGGAGGATGGAAAGAAAGTAGTGTCGACTGAGGAATAAGTTATGTTTTTTAAAAAAGAAAAGAATAAGAACGAAGCTCAAGAAATAACTAATAATGAGGTTGAAGTAAAACAAACAGAATCTTCAACAGAGGATCCGCAGGCTTCTAGTATCAGCAAGCCCGACGAATCTGCAGCGAAGGTGAATAAACAGGAACTTGAAGAAAAAATTATACAGACGTTAAAGACATGCTACGACCCTGAAATCCCTGTCGATATTTTTGAGCTTGGTTTAATTTACGAAATTAAAATTGACGACGAAGCAAACGTAAACATCAAGATGACGCTAACTTCACCGGCATGTCCGGTTGCCGGTTCTCTGCCCGGAGAAGTTGAAGTGAAATTAAAATCGATCCAAGAAGTCAAGAACATTAACATCGAATTAGTCTGGAATCCGCCATGGGACCGGGACATGATGTCCGACGTAGCTAAGATTGAATTGGGAATGTATTAAAACTTAAACTTGTCTATGGGTTTAAGTTCTTAAGTTAAATATTGGTTTTCGACAAGTGAATGGAATTATTAATAAGAGAAAAAGATAAGGAGAAAACATGTTCAATATAATTTCGCGTCCGCCAATTTACGATCAGGATGCAGTACAGCCGATGAGAGACGAGTTGGTCGCGGTCGGCTTCGAAGAATTGCTTACCCCCGATGATGTGGACAAAGCAATCAATATAAAAGACGACAAAATAATTTTAGTAATGATAAATTCCGTTTGCGGATGTGCAGCCGGAAGTGCACGCCCAGGTGTTTCGCTGGCTCTTCAAAATAAATTAATTCCGGATAGGCTTTACACGGCATTTGCCGGACAAGAAAGAGATGCAGTTGATAAGGTACGTCAATATATCGGTAATTTTCCTCCTTCCTCGCCAAGTATAGCAATTTTCAAAAACGGTTCGCTGATTTATTTTCTTCAGCGTTTTGAAATTGAAGGAAGAAGAGCAGAAGAAATTGCCGAAACTTTAGTTCAGGCGTTCGATGAGCTTTGCACTGCTAAAGGTCCGTCAATCAGCGCTGAAAATTTTGCTCAAGTAATACACGCAAAAATGTGCGGCTCAAAGATTCCATTATTTAAGGCTTAACCAACGCATGGCTGCATGAGATTAAAACATGCAGCCGTGCTTTTAATAAACTAAATTTTATAATTAAATATTTGAGATGAAATTCAGTGCGCAAGAAGAATATGGTTTGAGATGTCTGCTTAGAATAAGCAAAGCAAAATCTCCAAACGGATTAACAATTCCTGAAATCAGTCAATTGGAAGGATTATCCGAAGCAAATGCCGGAAAGCTGCTTAGAGCATTACGTCTTGGCGGTTTTATAGAAAGCTCGCGCGGTCAAACCGGCGGCTATAAATTAGCAAGACCTGCAGACCAGATTATAATCAGCGAAGTTCTTGCTGCACTCGGCGGTAAATTATTCGAAGCAGATTTCTGTGCCGATCATTCCGGTGCAGAATTAATTTGCACGCATTCTATCGATTGTTCAATTCGTTCTCTTTGGAGAACCGTACAATCGATGCTCGATAATGTTCTTGGAAAAATTACGCTGAAAGATCTTATCGGAACCGAGACAGAAGTAAATTCTCTCGCAAACAGCTTCGCTCTTAATGTTGAAAAGAAATTTACCAACAGCTTCTCATAAAATTTCTATCTTATTTTTTCTTAGGCAAGTCAAGCTCTTCCATTTTATAGCCTTTTAGATATCCTTCCTTTGCAAGGTTATCGAACGACTTGAAAATTTTTATTGTTACTTCATTCGAACCGTTAAACCCTACCGAGACAACTCTTATTCCATTTATCTCTTTGTCAAGTTTAACTGAAGCACAAAGCTTGTCGTTGACAACCAGATCGTTTTCAAGCTTCAATTTCTTTTCGGGTATATTTGAAAGCGCCCAATAGACGCCTTTCTTTGCGTTCTGGTAAGCCGTGTCGATATCAGTTTCAATTTTTGTCTGCGAATTTGAAAATGAAACCGGCAAAAACAAAAGAACAAACAACGTTAAAGTTTTCATCTGAATCCCTCACTTCTTTGTTAAAGTTTACAGAATTTTAGTTAAACCTTACCCTAAAAATAATCCCGGCGATTCTTTACTCAAAATTATTTTGATTCGGGAAAATCCATTGGCTATTTTTGCAATTAAAACAGGGAAGTTTTATAAATTATTTTTTAGGAGAATATAAATGAGTTACAAAATTGTTTTATTAAGGCATGGCGAAAGTACATGGAATAAAGAGAATCGTTTTACCGGATGGACAGACGTTGATTTATCAGAGCAAGGAATTAAAGAAGCGACGAATGCAGGCAAGCTTTTGAAAAGCGTAGGATTTGTTTTTGATTTAGCATTCACTTCTGTTCTAAAGAGAGCCATAAGAACATTATGGATTACGCTTGATGAATTGGATTTAATGTGGATTCCGGTTGAGCGCTCTTGGCGATTGAATGAACGTCATTACGGTGCGCTTCAAGGATTGAATAAAGCCGAAACTGCCGCAAAGTTTGGTAATGACCAGGTTCATATATGGCGAAGAAGCTACGATATCCAGCCGCCAAAATTAGAAAAGAACGATCCGCGTTATCCCGGTAACGATCCACGCTATAAAAGTCTAAGCGAATCCGAGCTTCCATTAACCGAATGCCTCAAAGATACCGTAGCACGTTTTGTCCCTTACTGGGAACAAAGAATCGCTCCGCTTGTTAAAGAAGGAAAAAGAGTAATTATTGCTGCGCACGGCAACAGTCTTAGAGCGCTGGTAAAATATCTTGATAATATTCCGGATGAAGAAATTGTTGAATTAAATATTCCAACCGGGACTCCGCTTGTTTATGAACTTGATGAAAAGCTGAAGCCGATTAAACATTATTACCTTGGCAACGCAGAAGAGATAGCTAAAAAAGCTCAGGCAGTTGCTAATCAAGGTAAAGCCGGTAAATAAAAGTATGGAAAACCAAAGACACCCAATGTTTTTAATTCATTGGGTGTCTGATACGGAAAAAAGAAAATTATTAGAATGATTTGCATTGACTTTCAATTTCAATTTACCAATTTTTTACACAGACTTTAAGACACATAATGATGGGAAACTCCATTAATGCCTAAAAAAATATTGCTACTTATTTTTGCATCTTTATTATGCATCCCGAATTTATTTTCTCAAACAGTCGTTGGCAAGTATGCCGGGGAGTTTATGGCAATAGGAATTGGAGGAAGACCTCTCGGAATGGGCGGCGCTTTCGTTGCTGTTGCAAATGATGTAACTGCCGGGTATTATAATCCTGCCGGATTAGTGCAAATCAATTATCCAGAAATCTCATTAATGCATGAGGAACGCTTCGGCAGCCTTGTAAATTATGATTATGCCGGTGTCGCTCTTCCTTACGGCAAAGATATGAGCTTCGGTTTAAGCATAATGCGTCTTGGAGTTGACGGAATCCCAGATACCCGAAATGCTTTAATCGATAAAAATACAGGGCAGCCTGTTTCTGATCCCAATTTTATTAATGACCCTGCAGCAGGATTGGACTACAGCAAAATAACTGAATTCAGCGACCAGGATTGGGCTTTTTATTTTTCTTTAGCTAAAAAATATTCCGACAAGCTGGATTTAGGCGCAAATGTAAAATTAATTTATAGAAGCATTGCCGAATACAACGCTTACGGAATTGGCTTCGACGTTGCCGCCTTGTATAAACCATTTAAGGATTTCTCTCTCGGTGCAAATCTTCAGGATATAACAACAACAATTGTAGCCTGGAGTACCGGCAGAAACGAACTCGTCACCCCTACTGCAAAAGTTGGAGCTGCTTACCATTTTAATTTTCTTTTTGGAACCATAATGCCTGCAGCAGACATCGATATAAGATTTGAAAACAGAGAATATGCTTCGGAGTTTCATGTCGGTCCGGTTAGTTTTGATGCTCACGCAGGATTCGAATACAACTTCAAAAATATATTTATGGTGCGTGCAGGTTATAACGACGTAAAACAATTTACCATTGGTGCGGGAATTAAGCTGCCCAAACTAAATATTGATTATTCATTCGCCCGATTCAGTCAATCTGATCTTGAAAGACTACCGGACACCCATCGTATTTCTCTTATACTTACACTGGAAGAACCAAAATTTAGAAGGTAGAAATTAGTAAGTAGTATGTAATTTAAACTAATGGTAGAAAAATAAAATTAATGACAAAACTTACCTGGATTGTTCATCATACTGCTTAGCATTTTACCTATTTCGGAATACTTACCAATGAAATATTCGTATTTAGTATTTGGAATATATTCGTGACATAAGGAAAAATCCAACCAAACTTCAGTTTCTCCCGCCTCACCTGCCGCATCGGTAAGCTTATTAACAAAAGCTTTTTCATATCTTCTTTTGTACCATGCTTCTGCAATATTAGCTGGAACTGAACGGGACGAACGCCTAATTTGATCTACCAAATCATAACGTTCTTCCCTTGGAAATGTCTTAGATAAGTCAAAGATTTCGACAGCAGTTTTAAATGATACCTTATAAACAATCAGATCTCTAAATCCCCGATATTCCATTTTATAGCTCCTTAAATTTATTTTCAATTAATAAATTTTGCAGACTAATCCATTTACTATTTACTAATTTCTACCTACTACTTACTCTTAGTGACGGCTTCCAGCAATGTATTCAATAAAATTTTATTCTCTACAGGTTTTGTAAGAAAAACATCAACACCGGCATTTATGGCATTATCCCTGTCCTTTTTGAATGCATGAGCAGATAAACAGACGACAGGAATCTTTTCGTAGCCGGACATCTTTTTTAATTCGCTTGTAAGTTCAAGTCCGTTTTTATTGCCGCGCAGTGAAATATCCATTAAGATTACGTCAAACTTTTTCTTCTTTAAATGTTCATAAAATGATTGTTCGGAATCGCAAATATCAACTTCAAAATTCCTTTTCAAAAACATTTCCAAAAATTTCTGATTTTCAAAATCATCTTCTGTAATTAATAATTTAGGTTTCTGTTCAGCGTTAGCTTCCGACATCGTAAATTCTCCGGTCATTCATTAAATAAAATTGTAAAGACAGATCCAACATTCTTTTCACTGTCAACTAAAATATCAATATTGTTAAGCTCTGCATATTTTTTACTAAGAGCCAGTCCAAGCCCGTTACCTTCAAACGGTCTGTTATATCCCATCACTTCCTGAGTAAACGGCTTAAAAAGATCATTAACATATTCCTTAGACATACCAATACCCGTATCGGTAACCGAGACGTACTTTTTACCTTCTTTGGTTCTGCTAAATGTTATCTTAATTTCTCCTCTGTTTGAATATTTTATTGCATTATCAATTATGCTTTCCAAAATCTGGGTGAGTCCGTATTTATCAATCCGGACAAATTTATCCTGGACCTTAGGTTCAAATATAAATTTTAGATTTTTAGAGAATATATCGGGGCTATATTCCTCCATTATGTTTTCAATCAGCCTTTGAACATCAACTGCCTCAAACTTAGGCTCGTAACCGCCGGTCTGAAGGTTTGCCATATTTAAAAGCTGATCGATTGTTCTTGTTAATCTTCTGCCGCTCTTATCAATTGCATTAAAAGCGAATTCAAGATTCTCCGTTACATTCTCAGCAATTTCATCTTTTATAATTGAATTAAATCCGAGGACAGCGGTAAGAGGAGATCTAATTTCATGGGACATCTGTGCAAGAAAATAAGATTTGATTTTTTCAGATTCTTCAGCCTTTTTTAATGCAAGCTTTAATTTATCTTCCGCTAATTTTAATTCCGTAATATCACTTCCGTAAATTTGTCCGATTTTCATTTCCGGCAAACCGGTTAATGTAAACTTATAATATTTATCCTTTATCTTTGAAACAACGTCCATCGTCTTGCCTTCTTTAATGCATGAGTTAGGATCAAAGCTGGCAACTTCAGGGATAAGCAGGTTGATATTTTTATTTTTTTGCTGGGAATTATGAAGCAGATTTGTTCCAGCTTCATTTGACATGGTTATTTTACCGGTCTCATCAAAACGGAAAACCGGATCAGGATCAGCTTCTGCAAATGCAGCCATTAATTGTGCATACTGCAACTTTATATCCAGCTTCTCCGCATCAAAATGCGTACGCATCGGCAGCACAGTATACTTATAAAATATAAATATTAATGCGAGTACTATAAAAACAAGTAGTATCGAGAAAATAAGCGGGTTACTTAAGCTGAAGAATAAGTCTGCTGTCATCTGACCTAAAAATGCAGAAGAAGAGTCCAATGAGAATCTCTGATATTGTAGAAATATAAAAATAAACGTAGGCATTAGCAAAACCTAATAAAAGGTTTAATAATTTAGTTACAAAAAGAACTTCATAAAAGATTATAACAAAGATAAAAATATTTAATAAGTTTTCATTAAAGAAAAGAGATGCGAAGTCTTTAAGCAATTTTATTATAATTAGAAGTTGAATAAAACTTAAAATGATAAAAAACTGATTTAATGTTACATAAATATTAACTACGAAAAATAAAACAAAAAAAGAAGTCAATAACACCCAAAATTTCTTTACGAAATCAATATTTAAAACTGCAACAAATGATAAATATGAAAGTGGTATGTAAAAAGAATTAGATCTTGAATGAAATATTAGACGCAAAAGTAAAGTTAAGAAGTCGGCAGCTTCAACAAAAAGGAAATAGTAAAAATATTTTTTCTTTATTTGCCTTATAGGAACTATAATCCAGAGAAGGATATCAAATATTGTTAAAAAGTAAAAAATTTTCACTGATCAAATTTAGTGTTAATATGGAGGACAAAAAGGGGGACAAATTCCTGAACCAGCGTCAGTAGAACCTCCACTAGAAATTGTTAATGTATCGTTTGTCCTTATTTCAATACTTGTTGTTGTGGAACTACCTTGCTGAATAAGTTGATTTACTACACTTGTACTGAATACTTTCATAGGCTGACTTGCGTTTAACGTAGTCATCCGTCCAGATAATACAGTCCTTTGTGGACTTGAAATTACTAATTGTCCATTAATAATATTGAACATAATGTATTTAGGAGATTTAGCAAGAAGTGCTTGTAAAGCAGAAGTATTAATCGAAACCGATTGCAGAACCGGACCATATAATTGATCTGCTTGTGCTTTAGTAAAAATTTTCCCAATTACTCCGGTTGTTGTTTGTATTTGAGCAAATGATAGACCAGAAATAAAAATTAAAGCTGCGACGATTGATAATAAATGCTTTTTCATCTTTTTCCTTCTCAAAATGATGTTAAACCGTTTTAAATAGCATGACAATTATAGGAATGTAATTAGAAAATTGCAAAAATAATTATTTGAAAGGTTTAGTTATTTGATAGATGAGAAAATCCAATTTTTTCTCAATAGAACATTTGATAAATTATTTTATAAGAACTTGCATATCTTAA